>JAYOSS010000045.1:6631-9937 GCA_038139355.1 Gammaproteobacteria bacterium | reverse complement strand
AACGTTGCCGAAGTAGTTGGTGATTCGCACCAAATCATCATCGGTAAGGGTTTGATTAGGGAAGGCTAGAACATGGTGCTCCAGCCAAGCAGCGCGGATGGCTTCAATGGTCTCTCTGTCTAGGGATTGAGTCAGGTCGAGTCCGGTAACCTGGGCGCCGCAAGCCTGGCCGCTGGGTGTGATCTTCATTTTCGATATCCCTCTCGCTATTCCTCAGTGGCCGACGATAGCACCTTGAGAACCGCTCAGATAGTTACCCTATGGACAGGGCCAGCAGCCTGGAAATTTGGCTGCGGCTGCGGCCACTTTGAGCCGACCATTCATTAAAAGCATCCTGGGTAGCCAGCAGATCTTTTTTGCTGGTGGGTTCCTTGTCTACCACGCCAGCCAGCATCAGAGCAGCGACCACATCCCGAGATAAAATCGGCGTGTCATAGCCGAGAAAACGCAGGCAGTAGCGGCCGGTTTGACCCCCCAGGCGGCTACCATGTTTTTTCAGGTGGTTCCAAAGGCCAACAAAGTCCTCCGCCGGCCACTGGGCCAAAAAAGCGCCGAACGAGCCAAACTCGGCACGGATGTCCAATACGTACAGGGCGTTGTGGCGCACGCTGGCAATTTTCGTACCGTGTCGAACAATATCGGTATTGCGCTGCAGAGCTTCCAGTTCCTCATCAGACAGCATGGCGCAGCGGGTCACATCGAACTGATGAAACGCCTGCTCAAAGCCAGGCCATTTCGCCGTGATGACCTTCCAAACAAAGCCAGCTCTGAAAATACAGGCGGTCATTTCTGCCAGCACTTGCGCATCGCTGATGAGTCGAAGGTCACTGCCCGTTGGTACCGAATCTAACAGCCCTTGTAAAACCTTGTCCCCGCCTTTGCGGTTTGCTGCGCGCTGAAAGATCTCGTCAAAGTGTTGCATAGGCCTTGTTCTCAATGGGTTTTGGTAGCCGTGGATGTACAGGCTCGTCTGTGACAAAGAGGACGCTCAGTGCCTTAGCAAGTCAGCGCCGGACGCCTGCTCAACTCGGTGGGCCAGCCTAGCAAATCCCGTGCTGGTTCGCTCTTTCTGGATCTGTTTAACGGCTGGGTTGTTGGCTTCTTCGTCTGTCAGACTAAGGGGGTGGATAGTCGACAGGTATTGGTTTTTTTATTTAGAGAGTGCGCCTTTGTATTTTTTCGTCGACACGATGGCCCGCCTGTCGGTCTCAAGTGCTACTTTCGAAAGGCAGATGTTTGTGCTCAGATGATCAATGCTCTTGGAAGTCGTGGAGGAGGGAGTATGAATAGAGTTGTGGCTGTCGCGCTGTCTTTTTTTGTGGTGGCATGTGATCAGTTGTCTAGCAATAGCGACCAGACTGTCGCGCCAACAGCGGTCGTGCAAGCCTCCTGCGCCAGTGATGAAATCCTAACCGCTTGGTGCGGATACAAGAATCCAGAAGACCTGGCGCCCACCCCTGATGGGAATTTTCTTTTAGCGACGGGTTTTGGCGGCATCCCTGACGCTGTTTTAAACGACATAACGCTCACAGATCTGGGCAGCATGGAAAAGCGCGTCATTGAGATTGTGCTGGCCGAGAACACTTGGGGCAGTGCTGATTGCAGTCGGACCAGTACGGATTTTTCTACTCACGGACTGGATATCATTCTTCGAGAGGATGGTAAGTCTATGGTGGCGATGACCAATCATCTGCCTGCTGAAACCGTGGAATTGTTTGAGTTGGTGCCCGTGAACAGCCATTGGCAGCTGGTTTGGCGGGGCTGTGTGCAAGCGCCCAGCCTCAGCGCTGGCACGCACCAACCCTTGTTCAACGACGTGGCGCTGACTCCGGAAGGTGCTTTTTACGTGACAGAAATGTACGACGGCAAAATGCCGTTTGAGACTCTAATTCAGGCGGGTCTTGCCGGGGACAATACAGGTCAGGTTTGGCAGTGGTCTCGGCAAGAGGGTTTTCGCAGCATTGCTGGTACCGAGGGCAGTTTCCCCAATGGCATCGTGCTCAGTGATGATGCATCAGCGCTTTACATCAATTATTGGTTCTCCGGTCTGACCACGAAATTTGATCTTGCAACGGGTGCGGTTGTGGCCAGTCACCAAGGCGGACGAGCGGATAATCTCACCAAGGCCAACGGTTCTGTATGGGCAGCCAAGCACGATATGACGGTGCAAGAGTATTTGCAGGGTTGCCCCCCCGATGCGCAAAACTGCTTGCTGCCTTTTTCGATCTACGAACTGGATCTGGATACGTTGCAGCAAAAACGGCACTGGACGTTTGCCAGTGAGGTCTTCGGTTTTGGCACCGTTGCAACGCCGGTAGGTGATCACGTCTGGTTGGGCTCCGCCCACGGTAAGCGCATCGCACGCTTTGATGTGACTGCAGGCCAGCCTCAGTAATAGCCAGCCTTGCTCCAGACCGACATTGTTTCGACCACGACCAGGTAGAAGTGCTTAGGTTCAAGGGCTTTTTTGCAGCAGTTGCCGGCGCTAACATCCAATGACAGTGAAGGGGAGGATCGCTAATGCCGTATATTGAAAATCGTTTGGTACATGATGCCGATAGCCATCTCATGGAGATGGATGATTGTCTGAATCCATACTTTGAAAAAGCGCTGTTGAAGCGGTTTTTGGAGCATCCCAACCTGGGTGTGCGCGTCGGTAATCGGTTAGCCGTAGAAGACGCGGTAAAACGACAGCAGGATCAGGCGTTTCGTTCATCGGCCGCAGAAAACATCATGCTGCGCAAAAACTACGACGCCCAAGGTGCCTTTTTGCCGGAGGATAGGCCAGCGGCTGTTGATCATATTGGGGTGGCCAGCCAGTTGGTTTTTACCACTTTTTGTTTGGGTAACTTTGGCTTTGACCAGTCTGGCGATATGCAGCTGTGTTACGGCACCGCCACCGCGCACAATCGTATGATGACGGATTTTTGCCAGGTGGATAAACGCTTGTTGGCCACGGCCTACATTCCCTTAGAGGACTTTGATCAAGCGGCAAAAACCACCAAGGCGGCGATTGAAATGGGCGCCAAGGCCTTGATGATTCCTTCCTGGTGCCCGCAAAACCACAGCCCCAGTCATATTGGCTTGTTCCCGGTGTGGGCCATGGCTCAAGAAGCTGGGCTACCCATACTGTTTCACGTCGGAGGCGAGGAAAAGGTCAATCTGACCTATAAGGTGAATGGGCTGCCGGCGGTGCCCGATTTTCATGGGGGAGACGCAAACTTTACCTCCATAACCTATCTGCCAATTTCTACATCCGTACAGCAGACGCTGGCGACGCTGATCATTGATGGGGTGTTCGATCGG
>JAYOSS010000045.1:0-6535 GCA_038139355.1 Gammaproteobacteria bacterium | reverse complement strand
CCATTGAATTGGGCGCCTCATGGCTGCCTGGGTGGTTGCGAAATCTAGATTCTGCCGCCCATGCCTTTGTAAAAAACGAAGAACGGTTGCAAAAACTGTCGGACAAACCGTCTGAAATTGCCCGTCGGCAGCTGCGGGTTACGCCATATCCGCATGAGGACTGCGGTTGGATTATTGAAAATTCCCACGAGGAGATGTGTCTGTTCTCAACGGACTATCCCCATGTGGAAGGTGGTCGCAATCCGTTGAAGCGCTTTGGTGAATCTCTCGAGGGGCTGTCAGCATCTGCTCAGAATGGCTTTTATGCGGAAAATTTCATCGACATGATGGGCCAAGGGCTGGCCCCAGAGCTGCGGCGGCCGACGTTACACGGATAACGTCCAGCGGCTTTTCAAGTTTGGCTTGGTTCTCGGGGTTAGCTCACGCAGTCATTCTTATTGGCCAAATAGCTCAGAGGCTATTTGGCTGCGGTTGCAAGTCAGTAGGTGGTGAGCTGAGTGTTCACCGTGATCGCGGGCTGCATTCCACTACTGGTAGCCGCGGAAAATGACGTGTTTCGGCCTGGCCTGCATGCCCAAGCCGTCCGACCTGAACTGGGTTTCAGCCTGGGTTCCTGTCAACCATGTCTTTATCCAATCGACCCCAAGTGATCAGGAAGCACAATGCGCTCGCGGCATATAGTGATGCCATGATGACCATGGCCGACTGCAAGCTTTGTGAGTAGACCTCACCACAGACACTCTGCAAGTTTTCGCTCAGCTCTCCGATGGCCCGCGGATGGCATTGACTGCGCATCAGCTCCTCTGCGGCGACGCCAAGGTCTGTCACGCCGCTGACAAAGAAGATGTCCGAGATGGCGCCAATAAAAAGAGGGCCAAAGCCGTAGCCGATGAGGTTGGCGACGAACAGCAGCACGGCTGTGGCCATTGCTCGAACACGCATGGTTACCACACCCTGGCCGATGGTGTACTGGGCAGCAAGGTAACCGTACTTGGCAAACCCAGCGATGATCAGACCCAAGGCGGCAAAGAGCAGATTGTCAGTGGAGAAGGCAAAGATATAGAAGGGTACAGAAAGAGCTAAGCCAATGCCCGGCACCCAGGCAATGGCGCCCGGGTGCTTTTGATACAGTTTCGTAGCAAGCCAGCCGGTGGCGAAAGTGCCGATGGCGGATGACAGGGATACCGGAGCATTGATCCAGATCGCGGCTTCACCGGTAGTGATGCCGTGGGTGCGAACAAGAAAAATCGACTGGAATGACGAGATACCGTAGCCACAAAATGCCGCGATGGTTGCGCCAGCCGTCATGTACCAGAAGGCGGGTTTGGTGGCGAGTTCGCGGATAGCTTCTTGCAGGCTCACGCTTTCGACGGATTTCGTACCTGGAGGATCTGTATAACCGCGGGGCGGTTCTTTTACCGTTAGTTTAAACACGACGGCGATCAACACGCCGGGCAAGCCCACGACGAAAAAAGCCGTGCGCCAATCGAAGGCATCCGTCACCCAACCGCCAATCAGGTTGGCAAACATGGTGCCAAGGGTGACGCCCATGGCGTAGACGCCTAGCGCCTGAGAGCGATCCTGTGGCGCGTAATAATCGGCGATTAAGGAGTTGGCGGGTGGCGTACAGCCAGCCTCGCCGATACCGACACCAACCCGGCACGCTAACAAGACCCAGAATGCGCCGATAGTGATGGAGCCGATGGTGACCTCGGTTGCAAGCCCACAAAGCACCGTCATCAGAGACCATAGAGCAATGCAGCCGGTCATCAGCCAGACACGGTGGCCACTATCGGCATACCGAGCTAGCGGTATGCCCACGACCGTATAAAGAAGGGCAAAGCCAAAACCGGTCAGCAGACCAAATTGGGTGTCAGAAAGTCCCAGCTCGGGCACCAGTTCAGGGCCGACAACGGCAAGTAGGCCGCGGTCAACGAAATTCATGATGTAGATAAGGGTCAGTGCTGAGAGCACGTAGGTTCGGTAGCGGCTGGTGCCGAAGCCTTTGATTTGATCCGATGCGGGTGCTGCGGTCATAAATAAATCTCCTAAAACGGCCTCAGCAGTGATTTCTTTTACTCAGTTCACTAACACCCATATGTCGCGGCGTCGTGATGCTCTTTGGATTGCGCTCGGCGCTAAGCGCCTCTCGCATGCGCGTGCCCAACGACCTGCGGTTCGAATCTAGGAACGAAACGAAGTTCAACCTAGCTACATATAAACACAAAAAAAGGAGCCGATAGGCTCCTTTTGATAGGGCGGCGTCTATATGGCGGAGAGAGAGGGATTCGAACCCTCGATAGGGGATTAACCTATACTCCCTTAGCAGGGGAGCGCCTTCAGCCACTCGGCCACCTCTCCGGAGTGGCGCATTGTATCCCACTCCCAGGGGGCTTTGTCGATATATCTTGCCCTGACATTGGTCGAATGCCGGAATTTTTCTGCTGATTCGGGATTTAGGTCTGCAACGGCATCATCAGATCCGGCCTGTCGGTAAAGATGCCAGCGACGCCCATGGCTTTAAGCCGCTCGGCATCCGAGTAGGCGTTGACGGTATAGACCAGAACAGGAAAGTCGGCTTCCCGACACTGGGTAATCAGAGCGGGTGTGGCCATGGACAGACTGATATTGATGCTGGCGGCCTGCAGTTGCTGGGCTGTTTGGGTCATTGCGGGCTTGCGGCGATGAAACAGCGGCGCCACGGGGGTATCCGGGTCTTGTTCGCGAAACCGGCTCAGTTCCTGATGATCGAAAGACGAGACCAGCACCGAAAGCTCTGGCAGGGCCTGAATCAGGTCTGCCGTCAGTGCGGCGGTATTTTTGCCTTTGAGTTCGATGTTGAGCACCGCCGCAGATGACTTGGGTAGCAGGGCAATAACCTCATCCAGCAGGGGCACGCCAGCGCCGTTTCCCGCATCCATGGCAGATAATTCCTCAGCACTAAAGTCCACCACATTGCCCTTGCGATTGGTGGTTCGATCAACGGTGGCGTCATGAATGACGCAGAGCCGAGGGCAGCGATCTTGATCCAGCACTCGATGCACATCCAATTCAATGCCCTTGCAGCCCAGATCCAACGCTTTGCGAAAACCAGGCAGGGTGTTTTCCGGTATCAGTCCGGCGGCTCCGCGATGGCCAAAGACGGTAAATCCGGTCGGCAGTGGTTGATGCGTATTCATGAGTAACTTACGTGGAGCCTTATGGCGTAGAGCGCTAGACTAGCCGCTATGAGTTATGAAGTTCTAGCACGAAAGCTGCGACCGTCGGGTTTCGGTGCGCTGGTGGGTCAGGATCATGTGGTCAAGGCGCTGACTCACGCGCTGGATCATGATCGGCTGCACCATGCCTACTTGTTCACCGGTACTCGGGGGGTCGGAAAAACCACCATCGCCCGCATTCTGGCGAAGAGCTTAAACTGTGAGCAGGGGGTCAGCGCCAATCCCTGTGGTGAATGCTCGATCTGCCTAGAGGTCAAGGAAAACCGGTTTATCGACCTCATTGAAGTGGATGCCGCCTCCCGCACTGGTGTGGACGACACACGGGAGCTGCTGGAAAACGCTCAGTACATGCCGACCCGCGGGCGCTACAAGGTGTACCTCATTGACGAGGTACATATGTTGTCCATTGCCAGCTTCAATGCCTTGCTGAAGACGCTAGAAGAACCGCCGGAACACGTTAAATTTTTGCTGGCCACGACAGATCCCAAAAAAGTACCGGTAACGGTGCTGTCACGTTGCTTACAGTTTCAGCTCAAGAATATTTCTGCCAAAACCATAGCCGATTACATCGCGGGAGTGCTGCAAGCAGAAAACGTCGTGTTTGAGCCCCAAGCTCTGGACATCATTGCCAGAGCCGCCCAAGGCAGTATGCGCGACGCCTTGAGTCTGACGGATCAGGCGATCGCCTTTGGCCAAGGCCAGCTCAAACAAGCGGACGTGGCAGAAATGCTGGGCGCGGTGGGTCGGGATGAGATTGATGCACTGATGGGCGCCCTAGAAGCCGGTGACGCCAGCGCACTGCTGGCACTCAGCGGCGAACTGGCTGAACGTAATGCAGATTTTGCGGACGTATTAACTGGGTTGATGGAAGCCTTGCACGATGCCTCGGTGGCGGCGGTAACTCGTCAATCTCAAGGGCCGTTTTTGCCCGACGAGCTACAACTTTACTATCAGATAGCCCTGGTTGGATTGCGAGATTTGCCGGTGGCACCAGATCCACGCAGCGGTTTTGAAATGACCCTGTTACGTATGCTGGCCTTTACCCCGGAACGGGAAGGCTCGGTTGGGCCACGGCTTCAAGGTGGGACGCCTGACGCTAGTGATGCGGCACCAGAACAGTCTGGGGCTCAGAATGCTGAATCGTCGTCACCCGTGCCAGCGGCATCGCTGTCCGCTGCTGATGCGGTTTTTAGCTCTGCGTCTAGCCCTACCTCTGGGGCAGCTTCTGCCTCTCAAGAAGAGGCTACGGGCCCGGAACTTGGCTCCAGCATCCCGGAGCCCAGCGTCCTGATGGAGGAAAGTCCCCCAAGCGCTACAGCCGCCGCTAACCGGGTGGGGGCACACGCTCAATCCTCAGGTCAAAGCCAAGAGCAGGGTGTGGCTATTGGGTCTGGGCGGGACGCTGATCAGGACAGTCCTGGTGTGATAGACACCGTTGGAGCGAAAATCGCTCAGGATAAGTTGGAGCAGTGGTACGAGTTGGTTGCTCAGCTGTCTATTGGCGGGGTGGCGAAAATGATCGCCGAGCACTCGGTGCCCGAGGTCCTGGAAGCGAGCAGCATTCATCTGGTGCTCAGCGCTGAGCACGACACCTTGCTCAGCGAAGCGCAAAGAGCGAATTTGGCTCGAGCGCTAGAACAGAGTCTAGGCCACGAGATTGCATTGGAAATTCGGGCGGGCATGACGCCTTTCGAAACGCCGGCTCAACGTCGTGGGCGTTTGCAGGCCGAGCGTCAGGCTGCGGCAGAGACCGCTATGCAGGAAGACGAAAACGTGCGGGCTTTGTTGGCTGAATTTGATGGCCAGTTAGAAGAAGTGCGTCTGCACTAACGGCAATAGCAAGCGGAAGATCTTGAATGAATGACTTTGGCGACATGATGAAACAAGCCCAGCAGTTGCAGGCGCAAATGCAGGAAGCCCAGGCTGAAATTGCGCAAATGCAGGTGCAAGGCGAGAGCGGGGCAGGGTTGGTCAGGGTCACGATGAACGGTCGACATGAGGTCAGTCGGGTAGAAATCGACCCAACCGTGCTGACCGAAGAAAAAACGGTCCTAGAGGATTTGTTGGCCGCAGCCTGCAACGACACCGTGCGTCGGGTAGAAAAAGCCCAAGCGGAAAAAATGCAGGAATTGGGCGGCGGCATGCTGGCGGGTTTGAACCTGCCTTTTGGCAAGATGCCTTTTTAATGGCGTTAATCGACGATCTCATCCAAGCGCTGCAGGTATTACCCGGGGTAGGCCCAAAGAGCGCCCAGCGTATGGCGCTGAGCCTGCTGCAGCGTAATCGCAGTGCCGGTACGCATCTCGGGGTCATTTTGCAGCAAGCCATGGAGCATGTGCGGCGCTGTACTGTCTGCCAAAACCTAACCGAAACCGAAACCTGCCGCCTATGCAGTGATGCCAAGCGCGACCCAAGCCTGCTCTGTGTCGTGGAGTCGCCGGCCGATGTGTTGGCTATTGAGCAGGCTGGAGGATTCCGAGGTTACTACTTTGTCCTGCACGGCCGACTGTCGCCCATCGATGGAGTAGGACCTGAGCAACTGGGATTGGACCGTTTGCAGGCTCGGATTCAGCAGATCCAGCCCGAAGAGCTGATTTTGGCCACCAATCCCACCGTGGAGGGCGAAGCCACCGCCCACTTCATTAGTCGGATGGTGGCCAAAGACGTCGAGCGCATCAGTCGCATAGCCCATGGGGTGCCACTGGGAGGCGAGATCGAATACACCGATGGAGGTACGCTTACCCATGCCATACAGGGACGAAGAAACGTCAGTCTTCTGGATTGAAACCGACGCGGAACTGGCCGAGGCAGTTGCAAGTTGGGGCGACTGTATTGGTTTGGATACCGAGTTCATTCGCACCGATACGTTTTACCCGATACCCGGGTTGTATCAGGTGGCGTCTGGCCCAGAGATTTTTTTGCTGGATCCGTTGACCATTGAGGATTGGCAGCCTTTTTCGGCATATTTGCAAAATGCAGACACCGTAAAGGTCATGCACGCCTGTCAGGAAGACTTAGAACTGATCAATCACCATTTGGGGATCCAACCCGCGGGTATTTTTGACACACAGTTTGCCAATGCATTTGTCGGCACAGACTACAGTCTTAGCTACGCGAATCTGGTTAGGCAGCTGGTGAATGTTGAACTGGAAAAACAAGAAACCCGCTCAAACTGGCTGCAGCGACCGCTGACAGACGAGCAAATGATCTATGCAGCCGATGACGTGGTTTATCTGGTGCCTATGTATGAGGCGCTTTGCCAGGCTTTGGAAGAGCGCGGTCGGACCCAGTGGTTTCAACAGGACATGGATCTGCGA
>JAYOSS010000044.1:12789-16645 GCA_038139355.1 Gammaproteobacteria bacterium | reverse complement strand
ACCAATCTGACCTGTTTCATGATCGGAGAGCGTATTGGTGAATGGGTACGCACCCGGCCGAGTGAATACGGCCTTTAACCGTCTGCGACCGCGCTACTCAAAGGCTACTTGCCGCGCTTGCCAACGGGAGTGCTGCCATTGACGGCGTCAACAATAACGATTCAAGGATAACAATATGAACGATTTGATTTTTCGCCAGGTGAATATTCTCGACGGCAGCGGCAGTCCGGCCTGGGTTGGCGATGTCAGCGTCCGCGAAGGTCGAATCAACGAAGTGGGCTCCGTTAGTCAAGGCTTAGCCCCAGGCGGTCGAGAAGTCGCTGCCGAAGGCGCAGTCCTTTGTCCGGGGCTAATCGATACCCATGCTCACGATGACGGGGCTTTTTTTCGTCATCCTGGCATGGAATTCAAACTTTCCCAGGGCGTCACCACGGTGGTCAGCGGTAACTGCGGTTTTTCCGCCATTCCTGCGGACCCGGCTAAGGACTCTGTTGCCGCCAGCGGCGGTATTTTGGCCGGGCTGGAAGGAGAGTTCACGGATCTTGACGGGTACTTTGCCGCTGCGCTGGCGCGCAAACCGGCCATTAACAACATGATGTTGGTGGGCCACAACACCGTGCGTTCTCTCGTTATGGGCGAAAGCAAGCAAGCCCCCAATGACGCCCAAATGCGCGAAATGCAGGATCACGTTACCTTGGCGCTGGAACAAGGAGCTTGCGGCTTTTCCAGCGGTTTGATTTATCGCCCCGGTCGCTACAGTGATACTGACGAAGTCACCGAGCTGGCAAAAATGGCGGCCCCGTTTGATGCGCTGTATACCACCCACATGCGCAACGAAGGCGACAGGTTGCTGGAGGCGGTTCAGGAGAGCTTGCAAATTGCTCGGGACAGCCGCGTGCATTTACACATTTCTCATCACAAGGCCGCGGGCAAGGGTAACTGGGGCAAGGTGAATCAGTCGTTACAGCTGGTGGATGAGGCGTTACAACAGGGCCAGCCCGTAACGCTGGACGTCTATCCTTATACTGCTGGCAGCGGCCGTATGATCGAGTACTTTAATCTGGACCGTGTCAGTGAAGAACTCGCTGAAGTGGTGCGCATCGCCAGCTGTAAGGCGTTTCGCCAGTACGAAGGCCGCATGCTGGTAGACATAGCAGCCGAAGAAAACATCTCGCTAACGGACTTAGTGATCAAAATACTAACGGCGCCATTTGGCGATCGAACGCTGTGCATTCACTTCATCATCGATGAGGCTGACGTCGAAACCAATCTGGCCCATGCAGACATGATGGTAGGCAGCGACGGTATTCCTGACCTGCGAGGTAAACCGCATCCCAGGCTGTTCGGAACCTTCCCCAAGGTGTTGGGATACTACGTGCGGGAGCGGGGCGTATTGTCTCTGGCAGAAGCCTTGCGTCGCATGACGTCCTTATCCGCTAAGACGTTTGGTCTGAGCCAGCGCGGCGAAATAAAGCCCGGCTATTGGGCAGATTTGATGCTGTTTCGGCCTCAGGATATTGCAGACCAGGCTACCTACGATGAGCCTAAGACCGAGGCTACGGGTATCGACATGGTGGTGGTCAATGGACAAATAGCCTTAGAAGCGGGTCAACACAGCGGTGTTGGCAGTGGCCAGATGCTGCGGTATCGACGTACCCCTTTTTCCATTCCATAGGTACCATTGTGGCCGTCATGGCAGAAGTCATGACGATTTTCTTTTCATCTTCACTGGAGCTTTCATGTCTTTCTTAACCCGTTCTCTCGATAACCACGTATTGACCTTAACCATGTCCAGCCCTGAGACGCGTAACGCGCTGACTGGTGCCGAGCAGTTCGAAGACATTGTCCAGGTGTGCCAAGAGATCAACGACAACATGGCCATTCGAGCCGTGGTGCTTACTGGAGAGGGCAGTGCGTTTTGCGCTGGCGGTAACGTGAAGGACATGCGGGACCGCACCGGTATGTTCAGCGGCGACCCCATGGATCAGGCCGAGGCTTATCGCAAGGGTATACAGCGCATTCCTCGAGCGATCTACAGCCTGAATGTGCCAATCATTGCTGCAGTCAATGGTCCGGCGGTAGGCGCTGGTTGCGATTTAGCAACCATGTGCGATATCCGTATCGCCAGCACCAATGCCATGTTCGCGGAGAGTTTCTCCAAGCTGGGGCTGATTCCTGGCGACGGCGGCGCTTGGTTTCTGCCGCGTGTGGTGGGCTATTCCAATGCCTGTCTGATGGCCTTTGCCGGCGAGCCTGTGAAAGCTGAGGCCGCGCTGCAGATGGGCCTAGTCTCAGAAGTGGTTGAGCCAGAAGCCTTGGTGGAACGCGCTCAGACCCTTGCGGCAGGAATCGCTGCGAACCCGCCTCATGCAGTGCGACTGACCAAGCAACTCATGCGTGCCAGTCAGAACGCGAGCCTGGATGAACTGCTGGATAAGTCCGCGAGCTATCAAGCCATTTGTCATGCAGAGCCCGATCATGCGGAAGCCATCGAAGCGTTTTTTGAAAAGCGCCCGGGTAACTATCGCAGCAGCTAATCGACAGCTTTAGGCTCCCTATCGGTATCCTGCGGCGAGACAAAGCGATGTTAAAAGCCGCGTTAGAAAAAGCGCGATTACAAAGACTCCGAGAAAACGCAGCCCCAGGGCTGCGTATCTTGAATCTCTTATGAGTTGCCTGGCGGTGAGCCCGGGTTCTCCGTCTGTGGCGCTTGGGGTGATTGCATCTGGGGCTGTGGCGCGGTTTGTGCGCTAACGGTTTGTGGTTGTAAAGGCTGGGCCGGCGGCCCGCCGAAAAAGCTTCGCAGTTTAGCGAACAGGAATTTCACTCCTCGCCAGATCTTTGGCAGCAGCCACACCAGCAGCAGTAGGAAGACGATCAACAGTCCGACGAATAGCCAAGGCTGGTTCAGCATCATCCAAACACCGCCGAAAACTGACAAGTCCTCGGCTACCGATGCGGTCCAGTTGGTAAACGGTTCAGGACTGGTGTTGATTAAGACCCTTGAGCCTGCCTTGGTGGCATGTGAGGTTGCGGCCAAACCACCACCCACCAATGCCGCAGCCAGCTCTAAGCCCGCCGCTTGATCCTCGAACATGCCAGCGGCGAGCAGGGCGCCGGCGGGCAAGCGAACGAAGGTGTGTAGGGTATCCCAGGCGGTATCCACGCCAGGGATTTTGTCGGCAAAAAACTCCACCAAGTACATGAGTCCGGCAGCGCCAATGACGAGAGGATTCTGAACGACTTCAAGGCCTGGGGGGAGGTCTGCATAGCCCGTTGCCCCAGCCAAGCCTAAGGCAAGCACAGCCGCATAGAGATTTATGCCGCTGGCCCAGCCCACGCCCAAGGTGAGGGCCATAAGAGTTGATAGTTCTGCCATGTCCATGGAAAGCACACCTGAAAATTTGCAGCTCGTAATGTGGCACAGGTCTGAGCCTGGGGAGACTTGACGGGTATCAGAAGCGGAAGCAAAACGGCTTAAAAGCAAAGAGTTGTGAACGAGTTCTCAGGCAAGCTGCCCAGGCGCGGCCTCAGGCCGAGTTCTTCAATCCAGCCATTTGATGGCCCGAATGAGCTCTTCGTCAAAGCTATGGGCAGCGTAGAGTGCTCTAGCCCGTTGATTGCGGTTAAAAACGTGAAGGGTCAAGGTTTTCGCGCCTAATGCTTTGACTCGAGTCTCGCAGTGCTGTGTGAGTTTAGAGCCCAGTCCTAGGCCCCGGTACTCAGGCGCGACAACAATGGCTTCCAAATGTGCGCTAGGCTCATGGCTGAGCATTTCTTCCCTCAGACTCACCATAATCAAACACACCACCTGCCCAGAGGGGGCTTCGGCTATATCGATAAACGACGACGCTGA
>JAYOSS010000044.1:6063-12779 GCA_038139355.1 Gammaproteobacteria bacterium | reverse complement strand
CGGCTTGGCGGCGAGTCGGGATGGCAAAATCCGCTAGGTAGGGCATTAGCGCTACAACGGCCTGTCGATCACTGTCCTTGCCAGGGCGTATCTGAATGTCGGCAGCTGAAATTTCTTTGGCCATATGGGTTATTCCGTTGGGCATTTGGGTCGATTATGAACGAAGATAGACGCTTGTTCGGGTTTTGATACGGTTAACAGCGATCTGGGGATTCCCAGTGTCGCTCCTGCGAGGATGGATGAGCCAGGGTAACAATCTCTTTAGCCAACGCACGGCCATCACGCTGGTCATCGCCAACATGGTCGGCACCGGCGTGTTTACCAGCCTGGGCTTTCAGCTGTTAGATATTCAGCATGCGGGCCTCATTTTGCTCCTTTGGTTGATCGGCGGGGTTGTCGCTCTTTGCGGAGCCTTGTGTTACGCCGAGTTAGGGGCGGCTTTGCCCCGATCGGGTGGTGAGTACAATTTTCTCACCCGTGTATACCACCCGGCGGCGGGATTTGTGTCTGGCTGGGTATCGGTCACCGTGGGTTTTTCCGCACCTACCGCCGCCGCCGCGATTACCGCCGCTACTTACATGAAGTCGGTATTTCCTGAGCTGCCTGTGGTGCCAGCCAGTATTGCCCTAGTGCTGCTCATCGGAGCCGTTCACTTAGGCAGTCGCAGTGGCTCCAGCGCATTTCAGCAGACCTTTACAGCGATAAAAATTGCTCTGATTCTGCTCTTCATTACCACCGCTTGGTGGCAGGTCGATACCCTGCAAACCGTTACTTGGGTACCCGCAACCGGCGATCTTGCGGTATTAGGTTCTGGCGGTTTTGCGGTAGCGCTGATTTATGTGAATTACGCCTATACGGGTTGGAATGCCGCCACGTATCTCAGCGGTGAGGTGAACAATCCCAGCAAAAATCTTCCGAAGATTCTGGTGATAGGCACCGTTGCTGTGACCGCCCTGTACTTATTGCTGCATGCCATGTTTTTGACGGTGGCTCCCATGCACGCCATGGCGGGTAAAGTCGAGATTGGCTACGTCGTCGCTGACTATGCTTTTGGCGCCTCCGGAGCGGCGCTGGTGGGCGGCATGCTGGGCATCTTGCTGGTATCCACTGTTAGTGCCATGTTGCTGGCTGGACCCCGGGCGTTACAGGTTATGGGGCAGGACTTTCATGCCTTGAGGGGGTTGGCCCATACCGTGCAAGAAATTCCGGTGGTGGCGGTATTGGTCCAAGTGGGGCTGACGGTTTTACTGATAGCCACCTCAAGCTTTGAGCAAATCATTGTGTTCTCTGGCGCCCTCTTGGCCCTGAACTCCTTGCTTACGGTGCTGGGTGCGTTGGTGTTGCGGTGGCGTGAGCCGGATCTGCAGCGGCCGTTCAATATGCCCTGGTATCCACTGCCTATCGTGATCTACGCTGTTGTGATTTTTTGGACTCTGGTTTACTTGGTGTCTGAAAGGCCCACCGAGGGTCTGATGGCAGCAGCTTTGATTTTCTTTGGCGGCCTAGTTTATTGGATCACCCAAAAAAATAATGTGTCCACGCTTGAGGATTCCTAAGCAAACTGGCGCATGGTTAGGATTCGCGTTGAAAACACAGCCAATAAAGGACGGGTGCGGGCGGTGAAGCCATCAATGGTACTGATGCTCAAGCTCTGAGAAATGTCAGTAGCGAATCGAAAACAGCACAAAAGCAAACCTGAGGAGAGGGATATGAGTGACCAACAACAGTTAATTGAAAGCCATGCCGATGGCATCGCTACTTTAACGATGAATCGTCCGGACGCGCGCAACGCTATGACTGGTGAAATGGTTCAGGGCTTGTTGGAAGCATTACCCCGGTTGGCTCAAGACAGCCAGGTGCGATGTGTGGTCTTGACTGGTGCAGGTGGGGCGTTTTGCGCCGGTGGCGACGTTAAGGGTTTTGCCTCAGGTGCCGCTGGCAGCGGTGGTCCTGCGCCCAGCTTAGAAGAGCGGGCTGCAGGACTCCGGGGCGGGTTTGAAGTGGCCAAGATGCTTCACGAACTGGCCAAGCCGACCTTGGCTGCGATTCCAGGTCCGGCAGCTGGGGCTGGGCTTTCCATGGCGCTGGCCTGCGACCTTCGGGTTGCCTTGGATACAGCCAAAATGACCACAGCCTTCGCCAAGGTGGGTTTATCTGGCGATTATGGTATCTCCTATTTTCTCCCGTACTTGGTAGGCCAGGCAAAAGCCCGGGAGCTGCTTTTTACCGCGCCGGTGATCAGCGGTCAGCAAGCCTTTGATATGGGGTTAGTGAATCAGGTGGCGGATGCTGACGGTTATTCGGATCTAGTGGCGGCTACGGCCAAGCAGTTAGCCTCTATGCCGACCATCGCGTTGGGCTATATGAAAGGAAATCTCAATGCGGCCTATACGGGGACGTTAAGTCAGGCCCTTGATCGGGAAGCCGTGGGTATGGCCCGGTGCTTTACCACCGAAGATCATCAAAATGCTGCCAAAGCCTTCGTTGAGAAGCGTGCGCCGGAATTTGCGGGGCGATAAATGGCAGTGAAAACCGCTGCTTGGGGTTCACGAAGCGGGTTCATTCTTGCTTCTATCGGCTTCGCGGTAGGGCTGGGCAATATCTGGCGCTTTCCCTACGTGACGGGAGAAAACGGAGGCTCTGCCTTTGTGCTGGTGTACTTAGTGTGTGCATTCGGTATCGGCGTGCCGATCTTGATCGCTGAGTTGATGCTTGGCCGCAGGGGTCAAAAATCACCTCCCTTTGCTTTTGCCAGGGTCGGCGCTGAAGCGGGACTGAGCTCGACTTGGTCCTGGGTCGGAAATCTGACGGTAATGACCGCCTTCGGCATCTTAATCTCCTATGCGGTGGTGGCTGGCTGGGTGCTTGCTTATTTTTACCAAGCATTGCTGGGTAATCTTTTGGCGGATTCACCGCAAATTGCCGCGCTGCGTTTTGAGCACCTGCTTGCGGATCCTGTGGGCTTATTTTTCTGGGGCTTTGCGGCGCTAGGGGCGGCAGGAATCATCATTGTTAACGGCGTACAGGGCGGGATCGAGCGGGCAGTGAAAGTCCTCATGCCCATGTTAGGCGTGCTGCTGCTTTGCTTGATGATCTACAACGCTTTTAGTGGTGGTATGCCCGCAGCGCTCAATTATTTGTTTACCCCGGACTTTTCGAAAGTGAATGGCGGCACCTTTTTGGCAGCACTGTCACAGGCGTTTTTTTCTATCGGTGTGGCCATGGCCGGTATGATGATGTTTGGTGCTTATTTGCCAGACGATGTATCCATTCCTCGCTCTGCGATCATCATCGTTGCCGCGGATACCTTGGTAGCGCTGCTAGCAGGGCTGGTGATTTTTCCCATGGTTTTTGAGTATGGACTGGATGTTGGGGCCGGGACGGGTTTGATATTTCAAACGTTGCCGGTGGCATTTGCCCGTATGGAAGGCGGAGCCATAGTCGGGGCGGTGTTTTTTTTGCTGCTCTGCGTTGCTGCGATTACCTCCATTGTAGGGCTTGCTGAACCCGTGACTGGCTTTGTCCAAGAGCGTTTCAACTGGTCTCGGCGGCGCGCTACTGCAGTGACCTTTGGCGCGCTGCTGCCGTGCTCTGGGGTTAGCGCGCTGAGTTTTAGTACCTGGTCCCAGGTATCTGTTTATCAACGTAGCTTGGAAGGTTGGATCGAGTACCTACCCAATCAGGTCATGTTGCCCGTGGGTGGCTTACTGATCGCGGTTTTCGTTGCCTGGCGCTTGCCCAACGCCATCAGTGGAGCTGAACTCGGTTCAGCCAATAACCCTTGGTTTCGTGTGTGGTGGCACTTAATGCGATTTGTTGTCGTGCCAGCGGTGCTCTTGATCTTGCTCACCGGGCTTTGAGCTCGCGTAGTTAACAGTAAGGAAGAATGATGCAATTGACCTATCGCGGCAGCGTAAATCGCTGGGAGTGCGATGAAAACGATCATCTAAATGTCCGTTTTTGCGAACAGAAACTTTATCAAACCCTGGTTTCTGGGCTGATCCGCAACGGTTGTTTGGAGCCTAGCCAAGTAGCCGAGCTGCCCCAGGCGATCCTGCGACAGCACATTCGCTTTCAGGCGGAATCGCGACTGGCGGCGCCGCTTGGCGGCTACTTCAGTTTTGTTCAGGGTCCTGGCATTCAAGTAGCTGTTGAACTGCGCCATGAGGTGACGGGTGCCGTGGCTTGTTCGATGCTCTGCGATTTTGCCCAAGATAGTCTGGATCCAAAGCAGGTGCTCAAGTCACCGATGATGCTGCCCGAAGATCTTACGCATCTGCTGCCCAGGGGTATTACCCAAGATTTGGACTTACATCACTTGAGTATCGACGATGCGTCTGCTTTGGGCTTTAGCATCATTGGGGCTGGAGTGATCGAAGCCGACGAATGCTCAGAAAGTGGATTGTTACTTCCGTATCGCTGTATGGGGAGGATTTCAGATTCCATGCCTCATCTATGGGGAGCAATTTTTCCTGAGCAGCAGGCTAGTGAAGAAGAGGGCGGTGCAGTGGTGGAATTTCGTCGCTGCTACGACGGCGTTTTGCGTTCAGGTGAACCGTTTCAAGTCATGTCTGGAGTGATTGAGGTAGGGCCTCGAGTACAATCCTTCGCCCATTTGATTTTTAATCCGCATACGGGGCGTTGCTGCGTCAACGCCCAGGCTGTGGCACTGCGAATGGATCTGCGTGCTCGCAAAGCCATCACCATGGATCAGCAGGCGCTGGATAAATTGAACGCGAAAAAAATCCACTTGCCCTAGGAGCAACCGCAAAAAACCAGTAACACTGCTTGGGGGTTAGGACTCGCCACCAGTGCCCTGGTTGTGAAGCGGGCCGCGACCACTGAGATCAAGACTGACATCAAAACGAACAATGCTGCAAAGGGCAGTATCGCGAGAAGGATGAAATGACTATTTACGATCAAGACTTAGATCAAAATCCGGCTAACTTTGTGCCTCTCTCTCCCATCTCCATGCTGCGTCGAGCCGCCATGATTTATGGCGACAAGGCCGCTGTGTGCTATGGCGATCGCTCGTTGACCTGGAAGGCTGTTTATTATCGCAGCGTCAACGTCGCTGCGGCTTTGCAGGCTAGGGGCATTCAGGCAGGCGATACCGTGGCCATTATCAGCGCAAACATTCCGGAGATGTTTGAGGCCCACTACGCCATACCCATGTCTGGTGCCGTGCTCAATGCCATCAATATTCGTCTGGACGCCGCGACCATTGCCTTCATCCTGGAACACGGCGAAGCCAAGATGGTCATCGTCGATAAGGAATTCGGTCCCGTCACCGAAGAGGCATTGGCGATGATGAAATCCACGCCCCAGGTGATTCATATTGATGACGCGACTTACCTTGAGGGCAGTTTGCTGGGAGAGGAAAGTTATGAGGATTTGGTAAATCAGTGCCCGGTGGCTGAAGATCCTTTAAAGGCTTTGGATGCCAGCGAGTTTTTGCCCGCCGACGAGTGGAATGCCATCGCGCTGAACTATACCTCTGGCACCACGGGTAATCCCAAGGGTGTGGTTTATCACCATCGAGGCGCGTATCTGAATGCCGTTTCTAACGCCCTGACTTGGGATATGGGCGAGCATCCGGTCTATTTGTGGACGCTACCCATGTTTCACTGCAACGGTTGGTGTTTCCCGTGGACTTTGGCGGTGAATGCGGGCACATCGGTGTGTTTGCGTCAGGTCAGAGAAGAGGCGGTCTATGAGGCCAGTGGCCGGTTTGGCGTCACGCATTTCTGCGGCGCTCCTGTTGTGTTGAATACCCTGTTGAACGCGCCGGAGTCGTTGAAGCGCCTTGTGACTAAACCGATTAAAACCATGACTGCCGGGGCAGCGCCTCCGGCGGCAATTATTCAAGGTATGCAGGAGCAGGGGGTAGAGGTCACCCATGTCTATGGTCTAACAGAAACCTACGGGCCCGTGACGCTCTGTGCCTGGCGAGACGATCTTTGGGGTAGTTTGGATGCAGCCACCCAATCCAGTTTGAAAGCGCGTCAGGGGGTTGGCGGACAGATGCTGGAAGGGCTGATGGTGGCGAACCCAGATACGCTAGAACCTGTGCCGCAAGATGGCGAAACCATTGGCGAAGTCATGATGCGTGGCAATAATGTGATGAAGGGGTACCTGAAAAATCCAGCAGCGACACAGGAGTCCTTTGCGGGGGGGTGGTTTCACTCCGGGGATCTAGCGGTTTGGTCCGAGGATGGCTACATACAGATAAAAGACCGCTCCAAAGACATCATCATCTCAGGGGGCGAGAATATCTCCAGTATTGAAATTGAAGATCTGCTTTTCAAACATCCCGCCATTATGGAGGCCGCGGTGGTAGCCAAAAGTGACGATAAGTGGGGTGAAACGCCCTGCGCCTTTATTGCACTGAAGCCTGGTGAAGCGCTCTCAGCAGACCAAGTTTTAGCATTTTGTCGAGAAAACCTCGCTCGTTTTAAAGTACCCAAACATGTTGTGTTCACGGAGCTGCCTAAGACTTCTACCGGTAAGGTGCAGAAGTTCGCCCTGCGCGAAATGGCCGAGGCTCTTTGATGTCTAAACCACTCATTTTCGCTGCTGCGCTAGCGGTGCTTTTGCTCGCGGCGCTGACCTTGCCGGTGGCTGATTGGTTGGCGGGATTTTTTTCCTGGATTGAGCAGAATCCGACGTTGGCCTGGGCTGCCTTTGCGCTCTTTTACATCGCCGCGGTCGTGCTG
>JAYOSS010000044.1:0-6053 GCA_038139355.1 Gammaproteobacteria bacterium | reverse complement strand
TGGAAGTTTGCTGACTCTCGGGGGCGGTTATTTATTCGGGCTAGGTTATGGCTTCGTAATTGTCTCGGCTGCTAGCGTGGTGGGCGCGACCTGTGCGTTTCTCATTGGGCGATTTGCCGCCCGCGACTGGGTGGCGGACAAACTGGCCGCCATGCCCAGATTCGCTGCACTGGACCGCGCCGTGGGCCAGCGCGGGGCCTTGGTGGTTTTACTGACCCGACTTTCTCCAGCCTTTCCCTTTAATTTGCTGAACTATGCCCTGGGTCTTACCCGGGTACCTCTCGGGCCCTATGTGTTGGTTTCTTGGCTGGGCATGATTCCCGGTACGCTTCTCTATGTGTATCTGGGCTCCATTGCTCAGAACTTAGCGACACTGCTGCAAGGAGAGCTGTCGGAATCGCCGGTGGGTAACAGCTTGTTGTATATCGGTTTAATTGCCACCTTAGGACTGACCGTATTGATTACGCGTTTTGCCAGTAAGGCGTTGGAGCAAGAGCTGGAGCCCTCTTCTGACTCGGTCGACGGAGATCAACCATGAGCGGGGTCGCACAAATGGACGCGGAATTTGACCAAATCACTCGGTCACTTTTGAGCCCTGACGATTATGAAAACCCAGAGCCCCAGGAGCGCTATCACCTTGTGGTGGTGGGGGCAGGGCCGGCGGGTTTGATCAGCGCCATCGGCGCCGCTGGCCTGGGCGCCAAGGTGGCCCTGATCGAAAGGCACCGAATGGGTGGCGATTGTCTGAATGTGGGCTGCATGCCATCTAAGTCTCTTTTAGCCTACAGCAAACGTGACAAAGCAGACTTTCGAGCAGCGTTTGCCTGGCTCCGTCAAGTACGCGCCGGAATAGCACCTCATGACTCGGTAGCGCGTTACACCGATGCCGGCGTGGATGTGTTTTTTGGCCATGCTCGGTTCGATGCGGCGGGGCAAATCCATGTGGACGGTACACGAATTAATGCCCGACGCGTGGCCTTGTGTACCGGCGCCAGCGCCAGTTTGCCGCCCATACCCGGTTTGCTCGAGGCGGCGCCCCTGACGAATGAGACTGTCTTTGATTTGGTTGAGCCGCCCCAATCTCTGGCGATTCTCGGTGCTGGAGCCATTGGTTGCGAACTTGCCCAGGCCTTTGCTCGGCTGGGCGTCAGTGTGTCGCTGTTTGAGCTGGCTGACCGGGTTTTGCCGAACGAGACCGTTCGTGCCAGTGAGGCGGTTGCCAGCGCACTCAGTAACGCAGGAGTTCAGCTGTTTTTAGGCCAAGGGGTTCAAGAAATTCGTGGGGGAAACACCATTATCTGTGGTGATCAATCCATAACCTGCGAGCGGATTCTGGTGGCGCTGGGCCGAAAGCCCAACACCCAAGATTTGAACCTGGACGCTGCAGGAGTGGCCGTAGACGCCCAAGGGTTTATCGTCACGAATCCAAAATTGCAAACCAGCAATAAGCGCATTTACGCCGCAGGTGACTGTACCGCCAGGCTGCAATTCACCCATCACGCAGATGCGCAAGCGCGAGCATTAATTCAAAACACGCTGTTCGCGCCGACAGCAAAAGTGGACGAATTGATTGTTCCGCACTGCACCTACACGGATCCGGAGGTGGCCAGTGTTGGAGAGAATCCACAAAGTCTGCAACGCAAAGGTGTGGCCTTTGATTGCTACGAGTTTGATCTGAACGAGTTGGATCGCTCTCGAGCGGATCCTGAGGTATTGGAGCAAACCGAGCAACACGCTGAGGTGTATACCCAGCGCGGATCGGACAAAATACTGGGTGCAACCATCATCGCCAAAGAGGCTGGGGAACTGGTGGCCCCGATTGGTTTGATGATGACCAACGGATTGGGTTTGTCCGCGGCAGCAAAGACCATTTTCAGCTACCCCACGCGCAGTGAATTTCTCAAGCGTTTAGGCGATGCCTACAATCGCACCCGAATGACAGACCGGGTTGCCGCCGCTTTTCGCTGGTGGCTAGCGCGCACGCTCTAGTCGGTTTTTGCTGGGAATAAGACGCCGGATCGTGCGTCGGCGACCGGCCGCCCCAATGACCGTGCGTCTTAAAGACTCCTAAGGCGCCGTCTTTGGATTGCTGTGTAGGTTGCAATACCCGCGTGTGTTGCCGTACGCAGAGTCTGAGGGCTTAATTGATCCGGGGAAGGGGAGTGTTCTGTTTTGAACACAAACGGGCTTTCCGGGTCCATGACCCGAAAAGCCGTTGGAGTGCCGGCTAGGACGCAACGCGTTCGATCAGGGTACCAGTGCCCAATCCGCCGCCGCAGCACATGGAGATCAAGCCATAGCGACCATTGGTGCGCTGGAGCTCGTGCAGCGCCTTCGTGACCAGAATGCAGCCAGTGGCGCCCAGAGGGTGGCCCAGGGCAATCGCGCCGCCGTTAGGATTTACCTTGGCCATATCAGCGCCCACGGTTTTTGCCCAAGAGAGAACCACAGAAGCGAAGGCTTCGTTGATCTCGAAAACGTCGATATCGCCAATGGCTAAACCGGTTTGCGCCAGCATTTTCTCAGTCGCAGGAATGGGACCCTCCAGCATCATGACCGGGTCACAGCCTACCAGTGCTGAGGCCCGAACCACTGCGGCTGGTTTAAGCCCGAGTTCTTTGGCTTTGGCCGCGCTCATCATCAGCACCGCTGCTGCACCATCTGCGATTTGTGAAGAGGTGCCAGCCGTGTGTATGCCGTCTTCCCGGGCCACAGCTTTCAGGCCGGCTAAGGCTTCCAGGCTGGTGTCTCTGGGCACTTCATCTCGGGTGACGTGCAGCATGTTATCGGTACGTTCAAAGTCGTCGTCCATCTCTGGCGCCTCGATCTCAATGATCTGGCTGTCAAAGTGACCGTTTTCGATGGCGGCCTTGGCTCGAGTTTGACTTTGCAGTCCAAAGTTATCGGTATCGCTACGGGTCAACTGGTATTTTTCTGCTAAACGCTCAGCCGCCTCAAACTGACTGGTGAATTCGCGCTGCTCGAAGTAGCTGCGGCCAATGGGTTTGCCCATTTTTTTGTTGGCGGGTATGGCATCGCTACCGATGGGTACCCGGGTCATGTTTTCTACACCACAGGCCATAACCACGTCGGCGGCGCCTGAACGGATGATGTTGTGGGCCAGGGTGGTGGATTGTTGAGAAGAGCCACACTGAGAGTCGATGGTGATACAAGGCGTTTCGATGGCGCCACCAGTGGCCAACCAGGCGGTACGGGTGATGTTCATACCCTGGGACGCCAATTTGTTTACGCAGCCGCCGACCACTTGGTCAACCTGGGCAGATTCAAGACCGTTGCGGGCTAGCAGTTTCATCATCACTTGGCCAAGCATGTCCGCTGGATGCGCTCCACCAATACTGCCACCTTTGCGTCCTACTGCAGACCGCGCTGCGTCGATGATTACGACATCTTCCATGAGTTTCCCCTCGTTGTTAAAAATGAATGGTTAGTTGGATATTTCGCTAAAGCTGCGCCAAGAACTGACGCGCGATGGCAAATCTGGTCGAGGGCGTTCGTCGGGTTTTTCCCCGGCGCTGCCCAAATAGATAAACCCGGCGATATCCTCATGATCCCCGATCTGGAACAGAGACTGGATGTGAGCATCATAGGTGTACCACTCTGTCAGCCATTGCGCGGCATAGCCAGATAGGCTGGCGGCAACCAGTAAATTTTGACAGACCGCCCCAGCAGACAAAATTTGCTCCCATTCTGGGATTTTGTGTTCCCCTTGGCGCTGACTGATAACCGCGATGACCACCGGGGCCCGTAGGAAGCGATTGCGCTCATGACTGATCTGGGCATCGTTGGCCTGGGGGTATAGCGCCTGCCATCTGGCGGCCAAAATGTCGCCAAAGGCCTGACGATCCGGGCCTTGGAAGGTGACCAAGCGCCAAGGGCCTAACTTGCCGTGATCGGGCACTCGGGTCGCGGTCTCAAGAATTTTCTCCAAGTCTCCCTCGTTTGGACCGGGTTCTTGCAGGTCTAAGGCTTTGACCGAACGCCGGGTGCGCAGGCGTTCGAGGGCGTCGGGAAGAGGGCGATCTGGATACACGTGTTTTGCTCTAAAACTTCAGCGGCTAGTGTAGCGAAATTAGGCGTCGGGTTCCGAGCTTTAATCAAACCAAGATGACAGATCCCTCTGGCTTTGCTCCAATAGCGCTGCGTATTAGTGATTATGTCTTAACGGGGAGAAACAATGGATTTAGCAGGAAAGAAAGCGCTGGTTTTTGGTGGTACCTCTGGAATTGGGTTGGCCACCATTAGCCTCCTTCAAGCTCAAGGCGCCAACGTGGTGGCCATCAGTCGCAACCCGGACAAAGCCGGGGATCTCCCTGGCGTAGAACTGCAGGCATGCGACGTGCGGGATGAGGCGGCGCTGTCTGCGCTTTTTGCGGCCCAGGCACCCTTCGATGTGCTGATTTCCGCCGCCACCGGTGGAGAGCGGGCGGCGGGGCCATTTTTGCAAATGGACCTGGCGGGTTATCGGGCGTCGTTTGACAAACTTTGGGGCTACACCAATGTGGTGCGCCTGGGCGCTGAGCATTTGACGGAAAATGGGTCCATTGTGCTGGTGTCTGGTGCTCCCGCCCGACGCGCCAAGCCAGGTCAGGCAGCCATCGCCTCGGTAGGCGGAGCAGTGGAACAGTTTGCACGAGCTGTTGCTGCAGAGTTGGCGCCTAAGCGTATCAACGTCGTAAGCCCCGGGGTTATCGATACGCCAATGTTCGGTAATGATGCGGATGCGCGGGCCAAAATGCTGGCCGGGGCAACGGCCAAAAACCTCATTCCCCGCCCAGGCACTCCCGAGGAAGTGGCCAGAGGCATCATGTTTGTGGTGGAAAATGACTTTGTCACCGGTACCACCATCGACGTGGATGGCGGTTGGGTCGTGGGCTAATTCGTTAGCCGCTAAAGGGTTGCAGTCTGGGCCTCTTGGCCCAAATAGAGCCTGCCTACGGTTTCCAACGTGCTGGGTGCCACCATGATGTGTTGGGACGCCATATGCACATCTCGAAAGTGACGCTGCAGGGGTGATTCTCTGTACACGGATGCGCCGCCGCCCAAGGTGTACATGGCATCGACGGTTTTGATGCTGGCCTCCACCGCGTAGGTGGTGGCCAAGCGGATGTCTCGGCGTTGGTCGATGCTGACTTTTTCTTTGTCCATCGCTGTTGCCCACGCGGATTCGATGGATTCAAAGTAAAACGCGCGGGCACTGCGAAGAGTCGCTTCAGCTCTTGCAACTTCCAGATGAGAATGGGCTCTGTCCGCTAGCGTGGCCTTGCTGTTGATGCGTTTTTTGCTCTGGGCCAGATCAACGAGTTCGTTAATGGCTGCTCTGGCGATGCCTAGTGCTACGGCGCCAATCCCAATGGCGAGTAGCGTAAATTGAGGAAATTGATATAGGGGCGTTTTCGGCGGTCGGTGATTGTTATAGCCAACGATATTGCCTTGGGGCAGTGTTAAGTCGTTGACTTCAAAGTCCGTGCTGCCGGTTCCCTGCAGGCCAGATACGTGCCAAGTGTCCAGAAAGTTGATCTCCCTAGCAGGCATCAAAACCATATGTTGAGCGGCTTTGTCTGAGCCGTCGTCGATCATGCAACCGCCAAGTACCCAATCCGCATTCTGAGTGCCTGAGCCCCATTGCCAGCGGCCACTAACGGTGACGTCGGTTCCGGCTAGTTGCGCTTTGCCCGATGGGGCAAACACGCCTGCCACCATGACATTTGGGTGACTAAAGATCGCTCGGGCTGTTGTTTCAGGAATGCTGGCCAGGGTTGAACCGCTGGTCGCGGCAATGAAGGCGACCCAGCCACAGGCGGCATTGCCCTGGGCCAAACGCTCGAAGATCTGCGCGCTGACCACTGGCGATGCTTCAAGTCCGCCCAAGTGTTGGGGTATGAATAGACGATAAAATCCGGCTTCAGCCATGGCGTCGCTGGCGCTTTGGGCAAGCTGCCTGTCTCGATCGAAATCCTCCGCAAGGGGGGCGAATCGAGTTGCTAGATCTGCAGCGCAGGCCAATAAATCGATTTCAGTCTGAGCCGTTGGTG
>JAYOSS010000043.1:0-16702 GCA_038139355.1 Gammaproteobacteria bacterium | reverse complement strand
GCGTAAACTCTACGTAGGCCGCTTTCATCTTGGCAAAATCATGGTCGTAGGTAGCCATGTGATCTTTATCAACGTTGGTAATCACTGCCGTCATTGGCTGCAGATACAAAAACGACGCGTCGCTTTCATCCGCCTCGGCAATCAAGTAACGACCAGCGCCTAGCTCCGCGTTGGTCCCTGCGCTATTGAGCAGCCCGCCAATGACAAATGTTGGCGACAGCTCTGCGCAACGAAAGATCTCGGTAATCAAACTGGTGGTGGTGGTTTTGCCGTGGGTACCCGCTACCGCGATACCGTGTCTGTACCGCATCAGCTCGCCCAGCATCTGGGCTCGAGGCACCACTGGAAGCCTTAACTCTTTCGCCGCCAACAGCTCTGGGTTGACCGGATCAATGGCAGAAGAAACCACCACAACATCCGAACCCTTGACATGTGCAGCGTCATGCTCGATCGACACGATAGCTCCCTTGGCGCGCAACCGTTGAGTATTTTCAGACTCCCTGACGTCGGAACCCGTTATCTGATACCCCTGGTTAAGCAGCACTTCTGCAATGCCGCTCATTCCGGCGCCGCCTATACCCACGAAATGAATACGGCGTATACGCCCCATTTCTGGAACCTGATATTCGTTCAGATCAGCCATCAGGTTTCCTCCACGGAACTACAACGCAAAACAAAAGCCACCAGCACACAAGACACCATCAGGCTATTACCGCCATAGCTGATGAATGGCAGGGTCAAACCCTTAGTTGGCAGCACGCCTACGTTCACGCCGACGTTGACCAAGAACTGATAGGCAAAAATAAATCCGGCAAAATAACAGCAGTAGCCAGCAAATAATCTGCCTGCCTGCAGACAGTATTTACCAACATTAAGCACCGCCATAACGAAGAAACAGTAGACGACTATCAGGCAGATAGCGCCAACACTGCCCAGCTCTTCGGCTATCACCGCGAAAATAAAGTCGTTGTGCGCTTCAGGCAGGTAGGAGAGTTTTTGAATGCTCTCGCCTAGCCCCAGCCCCAGCAATTCACCGCGACCAAAGGCAATTAAGGCCTGCACCAGTTGATAACCACTGTCGAAAGGCACGGCCCAGGGGTCGGTAAAGGCGATCATTCTGCGCATGCGAAAGGGTTCCAACCAAACCAGCAAGGCGAACAGCAGGCTGCCACCCAGGACCATAAGGATGACAAACCTGAGCTTTGCTCCAGCCATAAAGAGGAGAGAAAGCGTCGCAGCAAGAACCACCGCAGCGGAACCCAGATCCGGCTCTGCCGCCACCAAGCCACACACCACAAACACCATACCCAAGGGTATAAAAATCCGGTTTGGGTTGGTCTGCAGCACCTCATGATATCGAGATAGGTAGCCCGCCAGATAAATCATCAAGCCAAATTTGGCGACTTCTACCGCCTGCAGATTGAAGCCACCCAAACGAATCCAGCGCGATGCACCTTTCACTTCATGGCCCACACCCGGCAGCAGCACGGCTACGACCAACAGTAAGGACACTAGCCAGCCAACCCAATAAAGCCGCATCCAGACGGACAACGGCACGGCTAGAATTACGGTCACCAAGAACGCAGAAATGGTCAGATTCAAGAAATGTCGGCTGACGAAATCACCCGGCATGGCCACGGTGGCAGAACTGACCATGATGGTGCCAAATACCAGAAGCACCACCCAGGGGATCAAGACCGTGAGGCTTTGCCGGGGCAGCGACAACTCAAGCGCGCTCATTGGCGCCTCCTCTGCTATCGCCGTCAACGTATCGACCCACCAACGCGGCAAAGTGATCGCCCCGCTGGGCAAAATTATTGTACATATCCAGACTGGCACAGGCTGGCGAAAGCAGCAGCGTATCGCCCTGCCGAGCCTCTTGCATGGCCATAGCCACAGCTTGATCCATGCTTTGGGTTGGACAGCAAGGAATGTTCTGATCCTTGGCCACCGCGTTTAACCTCGGTGCGTCAACACCCAGGGTATAAAGTTGTCTGACACGCCCACACATAGCTGGGCCCAGGGGCCTCAAATCCGCACCTTTGCTGTCTCCGCCAGCTATCAGCAACAACGATTCATCCCGCGCAAAACCTGCCAACGCCGCCAAGGTAGCCCCCACATTGGTGGCTTTGGAGTCATTGATGCAGCGCAGGTAACTCGGACCTCGAACCGCAGCAAAACGATGCGGCAAACCGGCGAAGCCCTGCAAATACTTCACGCTTTGCTCTGGGGCTATCCAAGGCGACACCAGCGCCAGGGCCCACAAACAGTTCTCTACATTGTGCTGGCCCGATATCGGTAAATCCCGCTCCCGAATAAGTAGCGCATTTTCATAAGCCAACCACGGTTCACCTTTGTCACTGATCAAGCTCCAGCCACGCGGTGCTGGCGACGGCTTCAATCCAACGTGAGCAGAAAATTCTAAATCCCCTAATCGTGGGATATGAGGGTTTCCAACTCGGTATTCGGCGCGTGCATAAATTCGGCGCTTGGCGTCAGCGTAATTCTCAGCGCTGCCATGCCAATCCAAATGATCGTCATCAATGTTCAGCACCGCCGCGCTGGCAAGATCAAGATCGCCGCTGTACGCCAGCTGAAAACTGGATAACTCGAGAACGCTTATCTCGGGCTTGGCTGCTAACAGGTCAAGGGCAGGGGGGCCAAGATTCCCGCCCACCGCACACGGCAATCCATGGCTATTCAGCAAATGGCCCACCAGTGACACCACCGTGCTTTTGCCATTGGTGCCCGTAACGCCAATGACCGGCACCTCTGTTGCGGCCATAAAAAGATCGATATCAGTAAGCATGGGCAATTGGGCGTCCAACGCTTGCCGCACCAGAGGCTGGTTGGGAGACAAACCCGGACTGACGATGACTTGGGTAGCGCGGACCAACAGCGTCGCCGGCCACTGGTCACAGGCCCAATGGAACTCCACATCTGACCCAAAAGCCGCAGTCTCGACACCGGGGTCTGGGCGAGTATCGAGCACGGCAAATGCTTGCTGTTGGCGATGCAGATGCCGAGCAACGGATTGTCCCGTTGCGCCAAAACCCAGAATGACCGTTACGGACTTTTCGCTCATCGCAACTTCAGGGTGGATAAGCCGATGGTCACCAAGACCAGGGTAATAATCCAAAAACGCACAATAACTCGAGGTTCAGGCCAGCCTTTCAGCTCGAAGTGATGGTGTATCGGGGCCATGCGAAAGACTCTCCGCCCGGTAAGCCGAAAGGAAATGACCTGGATAATCACGCTGGCGGTTTCCAGCACAAAGAGGCCGCCCATAATCAACAATACGATTTCATGGCGAACAATGATCGCCAACAGGCCCAGGGCAGCGCCCAGGGCCAACGCCCCGACGTCCCCCATAAATACCTGGGCTGGATAGGTATTAAACCAAAGGAAACCCAAACCCGCCCCAATCAAAGCGCCACAAAAAACCGCCAGCTCTCCGGAACCCTGGATATACGGAATTTGCAGATAGCTGGAAAATTCGATATTGCCCGTGACGTAGGCGATTAGACCCAGGGCAGCCCCCACCATAACCGCGGGCAAAATCGCCAGTCCATCTAAGCCGTCAGTCAAATTCACGGCATTACTCATGCCCACAATCATCAGGTAGCCCAGCAACACAAACCAGGCACCTAAGGGAATCGCCACGCTTTTGAAAAAAGGCACATAGAGCGCCGTTTCTGCGGGTACAGACGCCATGCTGTAAAGATAAGTGACTGCCGCCAAGGCAAACACCGACTGCCAAAAGTACTTCCAGCGGGCAGACAGCCCATCCGAGCTTTGCCGCGAAATTTTCAGATAGTCGTCCAGCCAGCCGATCATTCCAAAAGCAATAGTGACCACCAAAACCAACCACACATAGCGATTGCTCAAATCGCCCCATAGCAATGTCGTTATTGCGATGATGACCAAAATCAGCGCGCCGCCCATGGTAGGCGTACCAGCCTTGCTGAAGTGTGATGAGGGACCATCATCGCGGACCTGCTGGCCGATTTGCGCACGGCCCAGCCAAGCGATCATAAACGGCCCGATCAAAAGGGAAGCACCCAGTGCGGTTACTACGCTGACCATGGTCCGCAAAGTCAGGTACTGGAATACCGCAAATCCGCTAACAAACTGCGATAGGTATTCGGTAAGCCAAAGCAACACTAGGCGTTCTCCTTAAATAATGCGTCGACCAATGCGACATCGCTAAAGGCATGTTTGACGCCTTGTATCTCTTGAGTCTGTTCGTGCCCTTTACCAGCAATCAGCACAATGTCGTCTGCGTTTGCCTGACCGATAGCCGCAGTTATCGCTTGCCCACGATCCACCACAGTCTCTGTCTTTGCATGAGCTTTTGCATCCAGGCCAGCCAGCATGTCTTGAAGTATTTGCTCAGGACTTTCATTTCTTGGGTTATCCGACGTTAGCCAGACCTGGTCAGCACCTTGGGCTGCCACACGCGCCATTTCAGGTCGTTTACCCCGATCACGATCGCCACCGCAACCCAAAACGCAGATCAATTTGCCCCGACACTGGGGCGCTAGGGTCGCCAACACTTTAGCGACCGCATCTTGAGTATGGGCAAAATCCACAATGACCTTTGGCCGGCCAAAGTCTCCAGCGACCACCTGCATGCGGCCAGGCACAGGCTGCAATTTCGGCAGCGCCTGGGCCAATGCTTCAATGCTGTGTCCCAGTCCCAGCAATACGGAAATAGCCGCGGCGACATTGGACAAAGCAAAGTCCGCGGCTACCGGCAAAATCGCCTCTAGTCGCCCCCACGGGGTATCGAAGAGAGCGTGCATGCCCTGACGGACAGAGGTCGAGCGCCAGCGGATATCTCCAGCGCTACCAAAACTCAACACTTGGTCGGCGCGACAACAGGCCATTAGGCTTCGGCCCATTTCATCATCAGCATTTAAAACCGCCAATTTTAGCGGCCAGCCGCTAAACAGCTTCGACTTGGCCTGGGCGTATCGCTCCATGCTTTGGTGATAATCCAAGTGATCTCGGGTCAGATTAGAAAAAACGCCAACGGCCAATGCCACATCTTTAGCGCGATCTTGATCCAGCGCATGGGAGCTAATTTCCAAAGCCGCACGCTGCAGACCAGCGTTATGAAATTCTGCCAGGCTTCTTTGCAGAGTCACCGGCGACGGCGTGGTCATTGTGGACGGCGTCAGCTGGTGCAGCGGACCTATGCCAAGGGTGCCGATATAACCGGCGGGCAACCCCAGCGCCTCGCTAAGACTGGCCACATGATGGGCGATAGAGGTTTTGCCGTTGGTGCCCGTTATGCCAATGCACTCAATGGTTTTGGTTGGGTGGTGGTAAAACTCCGCCGCCAAAGCACCCCGCTGCTCAGCCAGATTGGGAATGCGTACCACGGGGATCGGCGCAGCCTCTAGGCCTTCCGCGAGAGCATCAATTACCACGGCAGCGGCGCCAGCGCGAATTCCTTGATCTATATGGGCTGCGCGCTGGAGCAGATCATTAGCGCAAGCAATAAACGCGTCGCCAGGCTGAACAAGGGATGAGATTTCGCTCAATCCCTGGACTCGTGGGATTGCCAAAAGGTCCTGCGCCAGAGCCTGCATTGACATCTCGCCGATCACTACAATCTCCGCTCAGCCAATAGCAAGTTAGAGCGGTCTTCAGCCTCGCCGGTGTTTTTATCAGGCATGACGCCCAACAGCCGCAGGCTGTGCTCGGCGACACGCGCAAAGATTGGCGCCGCCACTTGGCCGCCACTTGCGCGACCGGATTGCGGTTCGTTTACCACCACCACCATGACAATCCGAGGGTCACTCACTGGCGCGAGACCCGCAAACCATACGATATGACTCTCGTCATCGTAGACGCCTTGCTTTAACACTCTGGCCGTTCCGGTTTTACCCGCAACTCTGTAGTAATCAATGTTGGCCTTGGTGGCCGTGCCGGCGCGTTCAGTGACTTGCTCCATCATGGCCACCACCTCGCGAGCATCTGCCGCTGCGAATACGCGCTCTGGCGTCACCGGGCGCGAGTTCTTGAGAATACTCAAGGGCAGTCGGTTACCGTGACTGGCGAGGGTGACGTAAGCCGCCGCCAGCTGTAGGGGCGTGACATTGAAGCCGTAGCCGTAGGCCATAACCGCCCGGGATACTCGAGATTGCAGCCCGACGTTGGTAAAACGACCAATGACTTCTCCAGGCATACCCGTAACCACGTAATCACCAATACCACTGCGCTGCAGCACATCAAATACCGCATCCTCAGGTAAATCCAAAGCGACCTTGGCAATTGCTACCTGACTGGATTTTTGAATAGCCTGTGACAGAGAAATCGTATTCAGGTTTATCGGATCTTGGATCATTTTATTGTCGATCCAAAAATAACCGGGCGAGGTTTCGATTTGGCTGTCGCTGCGATAACGACCGGTTTCCAATGCCGCCAAAGCAGTAAAGGGCTTGATGGTTGACCCAGGATCGTAGAGATCTGTGACCACCCGATTGCGGGTCGGCTGGCGCGTATTCGAGGACCCATTGGGGTTGAAAGAAGGCTGGTTAACTAGCGCTAAAATTTCACCCGTCTTTACATCGACCATAATGAGCGAGCCGGATGCGGCGCCATGGCTCTTGACCGCCGCTTTCAACTCCCGATAGGCCAGATACTGCAGTCGCGAATCGATACTTAGCTGTATGTCCTCACCGAATTGAGGTGCCTTGCCATATTCTAAATCGTCAATGGCACGACCCAGGCGATCCCGCAACACGGTTTTTGTACCCGGCTCACCGCGCAAACTCTTTTCAAACGCCAGCTCGACCCCTTCCAAACCCGCATCATCAATATCCGTCAAACCCACCACGTGGGCCGCTGATTCTCCCGCCGGATAGTATCGACGGTATTCTGGTTCCAAGGAAATGTGGGGGATTTTTAATCGCCGTATGTCGTCCATGCGCTCCCAACTCACATGGCGCTTGAGGTACCAAAAGCCCCGATGTCGATTGCTTTCCAGAGACTGCATCAGCGCGTCAAAATCTAGGTCCAACAGCTCAGCCAATTGCCTGAGTTTGGCGCTATCACCTAACTCTATCTGGGCCGGATTTGCGGCTACCGCAAAAACTGGCGTACTGACCGCAAGCGCCTCGCCATTGCGGTCATAAATCATGCCGCGCATGGCCGGCAACTGTCTGGTGTATACCGAGCGCCGGTCGCCTTCCTCCTGTAGGAAATCTCTTTCGGTGACACCCAGATACACCACCCTAACCGACAGTGCCGCGGCACAGGCAATAAACACTAGGATAAACAGATAGTGCCGCCAGACACTCATGGGCTAACCTCTTCGATGTCTTCGGGATACCCCATCTGCAGCTCTTGGCTGGCAACGGCCTCCACAGTCTGTAAACCCGCGAAGGTACTGCGTTCCAACAACAGCCGACTGTATTCGGCCATCAGCCGGTCTTGCCGAGTTTGCGATTCATCCAAGGCACTGTGCAGAGCGCGCAGTTCGTGGGCACCCCTGACCAAGACGATGCCACTGCTGGCAACGGCGACCACCAACACTAGGGCAAATCCCAGTGGCCAGACTCTAAAGCTCAGCACCGGTGATGTTATTCCCCTTTGACGCTTTCTACGGCTGGTTTTTTTGACCGCCGGGGTTAGAGCCACATTGGCGGACCTAATCACGTTCGACGCACTCGCTCGATGACGCGCAGCGTAGCGCTGCGTGATCTGGGATTCGCGGTTTGTTCCTCCAGTGAGGCTTTGATGGGGCCACAAACCAGCCGACCCGGCACCTGATCTTCTAGGTGGCGCATGGGTAAACGCCGGGGCATTTTCGGTGGCTGACTGAGCTGTCGAAAAGCGTGTTTAACCTTGCGATCTTCCAAGGAATGGAAAGTGATCACTGCCAACCGGCCGCCTACGGCCAATGCGTGGAAACCTTGGTGTAGGCCTTGCTCTAACTCGTCGAGTTCCTCGTTGATAAACATGCGTATGGCCTGAAACGTTTTGGTCGCAGGGTGCTTCCGCTGGGGGCCGCGCGCTTTAGGCAGCGCTTGGGATACGGCCTGAACCAGCTCCAGAGTTGTGTAGAGGGGTCTTAGGGCAACGATGGATTTGGCGATTCGCCGGGCATGCCGTTCTTCCCCATACATCCAAATGATCTGGGCGATCTTGCTTTCGTCTTCCCGATTCAGCCAATCCGCCGCGGAGTCTCCAACTTCGGGATTCATACGCATATCCAGGGGGCCATCAGCGTTAAAGCTGAAGCCGCGTCTTGCATCATCCAACTGAGGCGAAGAAACGCCGATGTCCATCAAAACGCCCTGCACTTCAGCGATACCCAGCTGTTGCAAAACCTGCGCCAGCTCTGAAAACCGCGCCTGTCGCACCAACAATCGCGGATCGGCAGCCGCCAACGCTAGGCCTTGGGCCATCGCTTCGGGGTCTCGATCGAGGCCGATCACGCGAGACGTTTCCGGCAAGGAATCTAAAATACTCAGGCTGTGACCACCACGGCCAAAGGTGGCGTCGACGACAATACCCGGCTGCTGTACTCGGCCGGAGCTGATGTCGTCCAAGGCCAACAAGTGCGCTACGGTTTCCTGCAACAGCACCGGCTGATGGGCTGGCGCGACCCCAGCAACCATCTCGGAAATGGTCATACGGACAATCCATCAAACAATTCACCACTGTCCAGAAGCGCAGCGCCTTCTTCCAACCACTGACCTAATCGCTGCTCCCAGAGGTTCGCAGCCCAAATTTCAATCTTGTTGCCCTGACCAACCAAAACCAGTTTTTTCTTCAGTTCTGCGTATTCGCGAAGCATAGGCGGTAGCAACAATCGACCCGAGCCATCCAGCTCAAGATCCGTAGCGTGCCCGATCAAGAGCCGTTGCAGTAACCGGGCTTGTGCATTGATGTTGGACAAGGTCTCTAGCTTTGCTTGGACCACCTCCCACTCTGACAGTGGGTAAAGCAGCAAACAGGCTTCACGCATATCGATAGTCACCACGATCCGACTTTCGCTAGCGACAGATAGAAGGTCGCGATACCGGGCAGGCATGGCCATACGCCCTTTGGCATCCATAGTGATGGTGTTGATACCGCGAAACATGCCTGTAAAAAGGGTATGAGCTTCCGCTTGGCTGGGACCAGGACACTGCCGCTATGCAGCCCATTGGGCGCAACAGCCCCAACAAAATACCCACTTTTCTCCACTTTTTCCCAATTTGGCACACTATAGGCCCGATGCTCTATGAGTCAACCAGCAGTGACTCACAGAAGCTCCCATAACCTTCAGAAAAATAAGAAAAATTTATACACCTATCGGTGACGTGCTGGCAGGAGATTCGGCGCATTTAGCATCTAGGGCCACAACGTAACTCCCGCCATCACCCAACTTCAGCGGTGATCGCCTCAGCTCAACCCGAATGTAAACGTCCGGATACAACCCAAATAGCCGGTCACGGGATATCGGTATAAATGTTTATAGCGAATAAAAAATCGAGAGAGGGAAAACGAGAGTCAGCCTATAAGCCGGGTTCTGTCGTGAACAGTCATTCATCTAGGGTCGCCGTCACCAGCGACCTCAAGCGGCCTACCCGAATCCAACGCGGACAACGTCAACGGATTCCTATTTGGCCTTGCTCCAGGTGGGGTTTACCTTGCCACGACGTGTTACCACTCGCGCGGTGCGCTCTTACCGCACCCTTTCACCCTTACCCAAGCACCGAAGTGAATGGGCGGTCTACTCTCTGCTGCACTTTCCGTAGGCTTTCGCCCCCCAGGCGTTACCTGGCACCCTGTCCTGTGGAGCCCGGACTTTCCTCCCGCGTGCCCGAAGGCTCGCCAGCGACTGTCCGGCTGACTCTCCATTGCAGAGTACGTAGCCACTTAATAGAGCGCAAGAAATCATTGGGAATCGAGTTTCAAGGTAGAAGGTCTAAGGGCTAACCTCGCTCAGACTCAAGGCCATCTCGTAGGCTTCTTTTTTGCGCACGCCACAAATCTGCGCCGCAAGACGAGCAGCCTGGGCCGGGGACAACTCTTGTAGCAAAGTGCTCACCACATGAGCTTGATCGAATTGCGCTGATACATTCGGGGTCGCTTCAACGACGACGACAAACTCCCCTTTCGGCGATTCCGCCAGTTCGGACAGCACATAAGTTGCGTCCCCGACAAGAAACGACTCGTATTGTTTGGTCATTTCTCTGCCAATCATTAGCTGCCTGGAGGACAGCTGAGCGATGTCTGCCAGGGTTGCGCGAATCCGGTGGGGGCTTTCAAAAAATACTAACGCGTCGGGCATCAACAACCATTTTTCCAATTGAGCCAGACGTGCCTTGGGTTTGTTCGGCAAAAACCCCACATAGCGAAACGGATGACAGGGTATGGGGCAAACGCTAAGGGCCGTGGTAATTGCGCAGGCCCCAGGCACCGGAACCACCCTCACTTGGGCCTGCCAGGCCAGCTTCAGCAATAAGTAGCCCGGATCGTTGATCAACGGCGTACCGGCATCGCTGACCAGGGCTACGTCTTCCCCTTGCTGTAACCGCTGCACCAAAAATGGTCCGGATCGTTCTTCATTGTGTTCATGCAAGCTAACCAGCTCACAACTGGACTGGCCAATGTGCTGCAACAACACCCGTGTTCGTCTGGTATCCTCAGCGGCAATCACCGCAACCTGATTCAGGACATCCACACCTCGACGACTGATGTCCCCCAAGTGTCCAATCGGAGTGGCTACCACATAGAGAGTTCCTGACATGCCCAAACATTTCCTAGCCGTTTGTCTGTGTATTGTGACCCTCTGGGCATGCCAAAGCACCAACCAATCCGGATCCACCGAACGACACTCACCCAGACCTGTTGTCCTTCGATCTAACACCAGCGGTGCTATAGCCTACCCGGAGTTGCGCCAGCGCTATGCCAACAGGTCCGACCAAAGCCTGCGGGATCTTCTTAGACGGGCTCACCAAGCCTATGCCGGCGGTGCGGTTCTGCAAACGCAAACCCTTCTGTCTGAAGCCGATCTCACCGGCGCGCACCCGGCCTTGGCAGATACCTACCTTCGCCTCAAAGCCTTAACCTTAGTGCAACAAAACCAAGCTCAAGCGGCGGGGCTGGCCCTAAATCAGATTGGTGCGCCCAGCGCTGCAGACCTGCCGGCCCTGGAGCAAACTTGCTTCCTCCTCGGAGATACGCTCTGCTTTGTTCAGGCTCGATTATCGCTGCAACGACTCAACAACGCCGCCAACCTCCAGCAGGCCCATGACGAGCTTTGGCTCAGCCTGATTGAAGCTCGGCCGCCGGGGAGTTACGCAGAACTATCGCGATCGTTGTCCAAGCAAGTGCTGGCGATACGGTTACCGGAAGTCAGGGCGGGCGAAATCGGCGCGGTAAGCGACGGCTGGCTGAATCTTCGCGAAACATTTGTACAGGCTGGATCCGTCGCTCAGGCGCGTCAGGGTTGGTATCGATGGCGACAGCGCAACCCTCGGCACCCTGCCCAGCAACTTCCGCCAGCCCTACTGCTAAGTCTGGACAACTACACCGCCCCGGATATCACGGTCATGCTTCCCTTATCCGGCCGCCTCAATACTGCCGCTGATGCCGTGCGGGATGGTTTGATGACGGGATATCTGGCGGACTTAAAGACCACTGACCATACCCATACACAACCCGGCACAATCGCTTTCCTGGACAGTAACGCAACCGATTCCCAGAACCTTTTGAGCGCGACGTTTGCCAATAGCAGCGACGTCATTGTTGGGCCGCTGATTAAGTCGAAGGCCGCAGAACTGCTAGACGTGCTCTCTCAAGAGACAGTCTCCCAAAACAGCAGCAAACCCAATCTGGTGCTGCTGAATCAGGTTTCTGATGCCGACTTAACCCCTGCAGCCAGCCGCTACGTTTATCAGTTCGCGATCGCAATCGAAGACGAAGCAGCAACCCTGGCGGAACACCTACTGCAGAAAAACCATCACCGCCTGCTGATTGTCAGCAACGTTGAGAGCTGGGCCCAACGAGCAAAACAAACCCTGCAAAACAGCTGGCACGGTCCCATTACCGTCGCCGACTTCCAGCAAACCAAGGACGTGACCAATGTTGTCGGCGAAGCCATGGATGTAGCCGCCAGTCGGCAACGGCGAAATCAAATTGCCACCATCATCGGCATGGAAACCGAGTTTTTACCTAGAGGCCGCAAGGACTTAGACGCGGTGGTTGCGTTCACCAACGCGCTCGAATCTAAAGCGTTAGTGGCAGCGTTGAAATTTCACTTCGCCGAAGACCTACCTATCTACGGCACATCACAAACCAACCGAGGTACGGATTTAGCCGATCTGAGTCGTTTTCAGGTAACCAAATTGCCCATGCTTGCCAACCCCGGTGGTTTACCTATGCAGATGTCGACCACCTTCGCACTGAGTGAGAACCCCTTGATTGAACTTTTTGCCCTGGGGTTGGATGCCTATCGTCTGGCCACTTGGACCCATTGGCGAAAAATCAATGAGGCCCTGCTACCTGATGATCATCGGGTGAGTTTGGGTATGGCCAGTGGTGAGATAGCCTTGGGCATCCACGGCCCTATTCAGCGACGATTACCCATCGCCCGGGTTGGTGAGAGTCGAGAGGTATCCGATCCGCAGATCCCAGCCCTGTGATTCATCCAGATGAGACACTGGAGTGAGGATCTAGCCTCCTGGTATCTGCAGTGGCAGGGGCTGGCTTTGGTAGAGCGCAATTACCATTGCCGGTGGGGAGAAATAGACCTGATCATGACCGACGCAAGAGCTGGGCAAGCGATTCTTGTCTTTATCGAGGTGCGCTACCGAATACGCTTGGATCATGGTCGTCCTGAAGAGACCATTTCCCGATCCAAACAAAGACGCATCTTGTCCACAGCGCAGCATTATCTGCAAATGCGTCAGGTGCAAGACATGACAATGCGGTTTGACGTGATTGCCATTACGCGGCCACACTACGCGCCTTCAATTACGTGGATTCAAGAAGCCTTCACATGAACAACCGATCTTTTGCGTGGGATTTAACTGTTGGACTGATCATTACGTTGGCCCTGGCCGGTTGCACAAACAACCCGGAAACCAAGCGCACCCCAGGCGATTTTATCGACGACAACGCCCTAGAGTTTATCATTGAGCGGGAAATCCGTGCCTCTGACGAAGAATATAAGGGAGCGCACATCGTGGTTACCGTTTACGACGGTATTGTGCTGCTTCTCGGAGAAGTACCCTCGCCAGAACTGCGTGAAAAAGCGACGGAAGTGACCGAATCGCTGTACAAGGTTGATCCAGACAAAGTAAACAACTATCTCACCGTCGGTGGGCCCATATCGCTCTTAGCCAGAACTAACGACGGCTATCTATCCACCAAAGTTAAAGCGCGCCTGCTGGTCTCCGAGGGAGTGCCCGCCACGAAAATTAAGGTAGTGACTGAAAACGGAATTATTTATTTGATGGGGAAAATCACCCCCAGCCAAGCTGACTTAGCCGTCGCAGAAACCCAAAAGGCCTTTGGGGTGCAAAAGATCGTCAAGGTGTTCGACTATCTGCCTGAATGAACGTGGCCCCTCCCCGAGGGGACTCTTGTCAGGACAATCCCAGAGCTAAACCAAGCGCAGCTTAGGCTTCTCGCCTTGAGGCTTACCGCTTTTGATCCCTCCACCAGTGTCAAGGCGATCTTCGCTAGCGTCCCCAGCTTCACTTCGTGGGTCTGCGGTTCCGTTTTGGTCAAATTCTTGGTCAAGGTCTTGATTTAGGTCTTCGTCATCGAAGGCCAGCCCTTGCCCTGAATCCCGGCAATAGATGGCTCGAATACTCTCAATGGGCAGAATCAACTCGAAACTGCGTCCGGAAAACCGGCCCTCGCACATAACATAGTCGTTACCGAGGTTTAAATTTCTGACCGCTTGTGGCGAGATGTTTAGGACGATTTGCCCGTCCCGAACATGCTCATTGGGCACGACCACGCCATCGATTTCAGCGTCTACCAAAATATTTGGCACTTCTTCACTATCGACGATCCATTCGTACAAAGCACGCAGCAGATACGGGCGGCGAGGTTTCACTCACGCATCTCCATTTCTGCCTCGGTCAAGCTCTCGCGGAAAGCGTCGCGCTCGAACATCGTCTGCATGTAACGATGCAGAGGCTTCGTGGAACGCTCAGGCAGCGTGATGTCCACCTCTTTGAGGCGCCAAAGGATAGGTGCCACACAGCAGTCCACCAACGACAACTCCTCGTTCATAAAGAATGGCTTTTCAGCAAAGATAGGCGCGATGGAGATAATGCTTTCGCGCAGCTCTTTACGAGCTTTGCTCAATACCGTTTCGCGCCCTTTGCCGACCATCAGTATATCCAGTCGAGAGCTCCACTCTTTTTCTACCCGAGATATCCACAGACGTGAAAGGGCCCTCTGCACCGGATACACAGGCAATAGTGGTGGATGAGGAAAACGCTCATCCAGGTATTCCATAATGACGTTAGCTTCGTATAGGGCTAAGTCCCGATCCGCTAGCGTAGGCAGCGTGTTATAGGGATTTAGCTCAGCCAAATCTTCTGGGTCTTTCTCTGAGACGATATCAACCGTGACGCCTTTTTCAGCCAAAACCAAACGCACACGGTGGGAATAATGATCTCGAGGATCTGAAAACAGCGTCATGGCTGATCGTTTTGTCACTATGCTCATCGGGGTCTATCTCTGTTATTAGCAGCAGTCTAGAGGTTAGGAGTACTGCTGCGGGAAGGGCTACGGCCGGATGATCTCCGGCCGGTCAAGCTTTCGAACGATCTCAGTGCTTTACGTCCACATCTTTCCAGTACTCGCGATTGAGCAAGTATGTGAAGCAGCCCAGGATGATCAAGAACAGCAAGACAAACACGCCGGTACGCTGTCGCTCTAAGCGCGCTGGTTCGCTGACGTAATAGAGGAAGTTGGTCAGGTCATAGATGGCTGCGTCGAATTCCTCAGGACTCAGGGCTCCGGTCCCGGCTTCGACTACAAGTTCATCGCACTTGCCATCCGTGCATACCTGGCGCTGCACGCCTTGCAATTCTAACAACGCATTGGGCATACCCACGTTGTTGAACACCTTATTGTTGACGCCTAGCGGACGCGTTTCATCCACGTAAAAAGTCTTCAGGTAGTTGTACACCCACTGAGGCTCTCGCACGCGAGTGACCATGGTCAGATCAGGTGGCGCTGCGCCAAACCAAGCCTTGGACTCTTCTCTGGGCATCGCCGTGGACATCAGTCCACCGATTTTCTGCCCGGTAAAGACCAGATTTTTCAACGCCAGATCATGGGGAATACCGAGATCATCAGCGGTTCGTTCGTAGCGCTGAAACTGCAGGCCGTGACACCCCATGCAGTAGTTCGCGTAAATCTTGAAACCATTCTGTAGGCTGGGCAAATTTGTCAGATCGCCTTCAAAATCTTCCATGGGCCAGGTTGAGCCGCCAGCGGCAAACCCCGCCAGCGGGAGCATCAACATCAGCGATAGTAGTAACTTTCTCATTATCCCGTGACCCTCTCCGGTTCAGGCTTGGTGTTTTCAACTCGTGTATACCAAGGCATCAATATGAAATAGGCGAAGTAAATGGCGGTACATATCTGCGCCGCAATGGTGCCCGCTTTAGAGGGCGCCTGAGTGCCCAAGTACCCAAGGATGAAGAAGCTAATGACGAAGATCGAAAGCATGATCCGGGAGATCGAGCCTTTGTACCGAATGGACTTCACTGGACTACGATCCAACCAAGGCAGCGCCATGGGGATGACAATAGCGCCGATCATGACGACAAAGCCCCAGAACTTAGCGGACAGGCCAAAGAGTGGAAATGTAGCCGCACGCAACATGGCGTAAAACGGGGTGTAGTACCACACCGGCGCAATGTGCTCAGGTGTCTTCAATGGATCAGCCATCTCGAAGTTAGGCTTCTCAAGGAAGTAGCCGCCCATCTCTGGCGCAAAGAACACAACAGCGCAGAAGATGAACAAAAAGACCACCATGGCGTGGATATCATGGACGGTGTAATACGGATGGAACGGGATTCCGTCTCGAGGCACGCCGTTTTCATCTTTGTTTTTCTTGATTTCGATGCCATCAGGGTTGTTTGAACCCACGTGATGCAGCGCGACAAGGTGAACGAAAATCAGCACGCACAGCACCAGCGGCAGAGCGACCACGTGAAGCGCGAAGAATCGGTTGAGGGTCGTTTCGGACATCAAGAAGTCGCCTCGAATCCACTCCATGAGATCGGGTCCGATATAGGGAATGGAACCGAATAGAGAGACGATGACCTGAGCACCCCAGTAGGACATGTTGCCCCAAGGCAGTAGATAACCAAAAAAGCCTTCGGCCATTAGCGCGATGAAAATCACCATACCAATGATCCACAACAACTCGCGAGGCCCGCGATAGGAACCGTAGCGCAGGGCCCGGTACATGTGCAGATAAACCACCACAAAGAAGAACGATGCACCGGTTGAATGCAGATATCGCATCAGCCACCCATACTCGACGTCTCGCATGATGTATTCCACGGATGCAAACGCGCCGTCGCCACTGGGCACATAATTCATGGTCAGCCAAACACCCGTGAGCAGCTGATTGACCAGAACGAACATGGCCAAAAATCCGAAGTAGTACCAAAAGTTAAAGTTCTTCGGTGCATAGTACTTCGACATGTGATATTCG
>JAYOSS010000042.1:15588-16828 GCA_038139355.1 Gammaproteobacteria bacterium | reverse complement strand
CCGGTCAGCGCCTTCGAGACCGACTTCTTCGCCCCCGGTCGGTTCACCGCCGAGGCTTGAGCCTGTCCGCCCAACCACCCCACGGGCGAGCCCAGCAAATCGATCACATGAACGCCGCTAGCTGAAACCAGCATCAAGGACAATGGCTCTCTTTGTATCACTTGCTCTATCACTTCCGGGTGCTGGTACCGCCAGACCAGTTCGCCCGTTTGATCAACGGCGAGCAGCAACCCTTTTATGCCGCCGTCAGGTTTTTCTGCCACCGCAGCAGGCCTTGCCTGGGGCCGAGCCGCCCGCGACAAGCTCAACAAAGTCAGGACCGGGCGCTTGATGAGGGGATCCCAGTTAAAACTCGGTACGGAATCTAGCTGCGAGTCCGTCTCCGCTTGCGGAAGAACCAAGTCATGCTGGAGCGTCGCCCCGTTTGCTGTTTGCAAGCGGATCAGCAACCGGGGCTGACTCTGCCCTCCCCTTGGCGAGATCGCCTTCGCTAGAGGTATGGGCTGATAATGCAGCCTGGAAAAGTCTTCCGAGTGACGCTGCCACTCCTTGCCGGTATCAGCACCGGTCTCCAACCGATAGGACGCTCTGACTGGAACGTTGGTCACAAAATGCGCCAATGCCACGGTTTGCCTGCCGTCTAGCCGCAACATTGTTGGTTGGGTCGTGAAGGTGATCTGCTTGCGTGGCAGTGCTGCTGGGCTTTCAGAGCTGGTACCAGAGCCGTTGCCACCGCAGCTGACACAGCACATGAGCGCAGCACAAGCCCAAAACCTGGGAAACCATTGAACAGAACCAAAGGAAACGGAACCAAAGACGCCCAGCCATCGATTTACTGGCTTGCCCTGTGGCATTTGTCTGCCTGTAAAACCTGATCGGCCCATGACCATGGCTCCGAGCGCCTAGTTATGGCGCTGGCATTACGTTTGCGTTACGCCAGATTTTTGGCCTAAGGCTTCATCCAAACCAAAAACGCAGCACCGCGGGAGGCGTTGCTAAAGCATCGGCGGGGTAGACGCATGAATCTCATGCTGCGAAAAAAATGCGGGGCGAGATGACTGGTCGTTTGCAGTTTTGGTTCTTGTTCTTGTTCTTGTTCTTGTTCTTGTTACATCTTCTCGCGCGGGCGTCTTTTTCGTTAGATCGCTTTTCTAATACCCCACTGTTTTTGTTGTCTGGTATCTCAACAACGCTTTTTCAACAACACTTTTTCAACAACACTTTTTGGGCTGACCTTTGA
>JAYOSS010000042.1:0-15578 GCA_038139355.1 Gammaproteobacteria bacterium | reverse complement strand
GCTTAGGAACCTCGACTCCTTCGAACAAGTTAATCTTGATTCCCTTTACAAAGGTTCTTACAAAGATTCTTACAAAAGTTCCCTGCAGAAGTTCTTTGTCCGCCTCCCGCCTGTATTCCAGCGTAGTTAGATCGTCAGACACAAGGCAGCTCGTCGGTGATTTACTACCGTTCGGCGATTCGTTTGATCAAATCGCCGCCAGATCTTCATTGGCCCGCAGCCTCACTCTTTGGCAACATGCGTGCTCATTTGGAGGAGAGTGTGATGAATGTAGTAGACGCCATCGCCCATGCGATGAAGGCTGAGGGAATCGACATGCTGTTTGCTTACCCGGTCAATCCGTTGATCGAAGCCGCAGCCAAAGTGGATATCCGCACGGTGATCGTGCGCCAGGAACGTATTGGCCTGCACATGGCGGATGCCTATTCCCGGCTATCATCTGGCGACAAGATTGGCGTGTTTTGCATGCAGCACGGCCCCGGCGCGGAGAATGCCTTTGGCGGTGTCGCCCAAGCCTACTCAGAATCGGTACCGATCCTGGTGATTCCCGCCGGTTATCCGCGCCGTTTGGCTCATTACTACCCCAACTTCAACTCCACCCTGAACATGCAGCACATCACCAAGTGGGCAGAACCCATCACCATGGGTAAGGCGGTGCCGGAAGTGCTGCGCCGCGCGTTTTTCCAGTTACGCAACGGTCGGCCCGGTCCGGTGATGCTGGAAGTGCCTTTGGACGTGATGAACGAGGAAGTGCCGGATAACTGGACTTATGTGCCTTCTTTTAGCGCCAAAACCGCGCCGGCACCCGACGACTTAGCCGCCGCTGCGAAAGCGTTGGCTGAAGCTCAGCGGCCCGTGATCTACGCAGGCCAAGGCGTGCACTACGCCAAGGCTTGGGACGAGCTGAAGTCGTTGGCGGAAGCTTGGAACATTCCGGTAACCACCAGCATCGAGGGCAAAAGCGCCTTCCCAGAAAATCATCCGTTGTCGCTAGGCAGCGGCGGCCGCGCTAATTCCCGTCAGGTCAAACAGTACTTGGCCGAGGCGGATGTGATTTTTGGTGTGGGTGTGTCCTTTGCGCTGACCGCGTTTGGGGTGCCCATGCCGGCCAACAAGGACGGGGAAAAGACCATTATTCACGCCACCTTAGACCCCATGGATCTGAACAAAGACGTACCGGCGCAAATCGGGTTGATCGGCGACGCCAAGCTGACGTTGCAGGCGTTGTCCTCGGCTATGGAGAGTTATCCCAAGACGCCAGCAGAGCAGCGTGCTGGCGAACCCGAGAACATTGCGGCGATTCGGGAGGCCTGGCGCAGTGAATGGCTACCAAAGCTGACCAGCAACGATACCCCCATCAATCCCTATCGCGTCATTGCCGAGCTGGATCGGCTGGTCGATAAAGACAATGTGGTCATTACCCACGATGCGGGTAGCCCGCGAGATCAAACCACGCCGTTTTGGGAATCCACGACGCCACTGTCTTACATCGGCTGGGGCAAGACTACTCAGCTGGGCTATGGCTTGGGTCTGGCCATGGGCGCCAAACTGGCGGCGCCAGAGAAGCTGTGCATTAACGTCTGGGGCGATGCCGCCATCGGTTTTACCGGCATGGATTTTGAGACCGCCGTACGCGAGAACATTCCCATTCTGTCGATTTTGTTCAACAACTTCTCCATGGCTATTGAGATTCCGATCATGCCGGTGTCCCAGGAAAAATACGGCGCCACGGAAATTTCTGGCCACTACGCGGACATGGCTAAAGCCTTCGGCGGCTATGGCGAGCGGGTCACAGATCCCAACGATATCGTTGCGGCCCTGGAGCGTGGCATTGAAGCCACCCGCAACGGCCAGGCGGCGTTGCTCGAATTCATCACCAGTCAGGAAATTGATATTTCTAACGAGTAATGCCGTTCCGGAATTTTTACCAGCCCTCGGCTACGAGGGCTAAACCACATGCGAATTAACAACGAAAGAGAGCACCTATGAAAGCACGCGCAGTAGCCCTGAAATCCCGCCCGGTGGGCATGCCCAAGACCGATGACTTCGAGATCATTGAAATCGATGCTCCAGAACCCAAGGACGGCGAGATTCAGGTAAAGAACGTCTGCATGTCTGTAGATCCCTACATGCGCGGACGTATGTACGATCGTAAATCTTATGTACCGCCGTTCCAGATTGGTGAAGTGCTGACCGGCGGCTGTATCGGTCAAGTCACCGCCTCGGCCCATCCGGACTTCGCCGAAGGCGACTATGTATCCAGCAGCTGGGGTTGGCGAGAAGCCTTTACTGCGTCCACTGAGGGTATTGAACGCTTGGGTGATATTGCCGCCGCCCCATCCCAGTACATTGGCGCCATCGGCATGCCCGGCATGACCGCCTATGTAGGCTTGCTGGAGGTCGGTGCCCTGCAAGATGGCGAGACAGTTTTTGTCTCTGGCGCAGCCGGCGCCGTGGGCAGCATCGTGGGCCAAATCGCCAAGATCAAGGGCTGCACGGTGATCGGCAGCGCGGGTTCCGACGACAAGGCCCAACTGCTCAAAGACGAACTGGGCTTCGATTACGCCTTTAACTACAACGATGGCAGCATTGTCGGCCACCTCAAAGAAGCCGCGCCTGCTGGCATCGACGTGTACTTCGACAATGTCGGCGCCGAGCACCTACAGGCGGCCATCATGTGCATGCGGCCCAATGGGCGTATTCCCCTGTGCGGTGCCATTGCCACCTACAACGATACCGAGGCACGCCCTGGCCCCAACAATCTGTCCATGGCCATTGGTCTGGGTCTGACCCTGCGCGGCTTCATCGTCAGCAACTTCATGCACATGGCGCCTCAGTTCCGGGCGGATATGGAGAAGTGGGTTACCAGCGGTGAGGTCACCACCAAGGAGACCGTGTACCAAGGCATCGACCAAGCCCCGGACGCCTTTATCGGTCTGTTCACCGGCGCCAACACCGGCAAGATGATTGTTAACTTCTAGAGCGCTACAACCGGTGGCTTGAACCGGTTTACAGCCCGGATAAACCTCACCATAATGGTATTCAATTGGATACCATTATGAGCGAGTGATGAACCCAGTCAGCAACAGCTTTGGCAGCAAACTGCTGTACCAAGCATGGCAAGACAGTGGTCTGAGCCTGCGCCAGCTGGCCCGTCAGGCCAACACCTCTCACGGGACCTTGAATGCCTATATCAAGGGCAGCAAGTCACCCAGCACCGCGACCCTAGAGCGCATTATTGGCGCCTGTGGCTTCACCATGGACATTTCTCTGCGGCCCCGCATTCGCTTTAGCAACGGTGTGCCTCGGGGTGAAGAGCTGGCCCAGGTGCTGACCTTGGCTGAGCAGTTTCCGATCCGGCAAACCCCGGAGTTACAATCCAAAGCCCAACCTTTACCCGTGTTTCCACGGGCATCCTAGGCTTACACCATGAATCTGGTGGACAAAATACGTACCTGTCACGAGGCCTTAGCCGCCGCGGACATACCTCATGCCTTTGGCGGCGCCTTGGCCTTGGCGTGGTGTACCGGCAGCGCCCGAGGCACCATCGATATTGACGTGAATCTGTTTGTGGGCAAGGAACACATACAGACCGTACTGGATGCATTGCCCGATGAGGTGACTTGGACTGGCGCTGACATCAGACGCCTAAAGCGGGACATGCAGCATCGCCTGTGGTGGCAGCAAACACCCTTGGACTTATTCTTTAACAGCACAGACTTTCATCTGGGCTTGCTTAAGCGCATTCACTGGGAGGACTTCGCCGGCAGCAAAATCCCCTTCCTCAGCTGCCAAGATGTGGCTGTGTTCAAAGTCTTTTTTGATCGCACCAAGGACTGGGCGGATCTGGAGGCCATGCAGGAGGCCGGCACGTTGGACGCGCCCTTCGTCGCAGATGTAATACGTCACTACTTGGGCGAGGACGACCCGAGACTGGCACGGCTTGATCGCTTGGCCAGTCCCGAGGGTTAGCGACCGGCTTTAGCTGGGCGTAGCGATGTAACCCCACACCTGATCTGCACCCAAGCCCGCCAAGTGCTGACCCAACTTGGCCTGCCAGTAAAACTCGTTACCCCACTCATCCCGCCAGGCCCACAGGCGGCGCGTGAAGTGATGGAGCCGGTGTTCGTAGGTATAACCCATGGCGCCGTGCACTTGATGTACCTGTTCGGCAACGATACCCACTGCTTCGCCCACCCGGGCTTTAGCCGCAGCCACTTCTTGCTCAAACCGGTCTGTACCGATGGCATCCACCCCGGCATCGGCCGCTCGCTGAGCCGCTGCCACCTCGGTACCCACCACAGCCAGCGAGTGCTGAATGGCCTGGAACTTACTGATGGAACGGCCGAACTGGCTGCGCTCTGACGCAAACTGCAGTCCTAAATCCAAAACCGCCTGCAGCCCTCCGGCCATGAGGTTCGCGCGGGCTAGAGCGAGCTGGGCATAGGGCGCGTCGGTCAATTCAATCGACGTCACGACTGCCGTGCTGCTCATAGTATCCCGGGCCTCACCGGCCAGATTCGCGCCTTGTTCTGTTACCGTCGGTTCTGCATAAACACTGACATCAAAGCTGTCGGCAGAAACGCCCAGCACTGTTTGAGCCTCACGCCCCCACGCGGTTTGCACCACTGCGCCGTCAGCCTGCAGACCGATGCTGGCAAAACCCTGGGCCGGCGCGTTGGCGCCAAGCCATTGATTGGCCAGCAAGATCTCCGCCATGGGCAGCGGTACGGCAAAACGTCCGCAGACTTTCAAAAACGCGAACAAATCCCGAGTCTCGGTGCCGCTGTTCGGGCTGCCCAGCTGGTGAAAGCCGTTTTCCACAATTTGCTGCCACAGCGCGTCAGGAAATGCGCCCTGCTCGGTGGCGTCTAACAACGCTTTATCACAGTGATCGCCGAAGATTTTTTCCGCGGTATCGATGATAAGTTGTGATGTATCCATGTTTCCCCCTAGCGCAGACCAAGCCCGCGAGCGATTACCCCGCGCATGATTTCTCGAGTGCCGCCACGCAGCGTGAAGGACGGCGACAGCATCAGCGTCTCTTCAAAGGTTTCTCGGAACAGCCGCTGTTTGGCGGCATCCACCGCGCTGAGATCCGGCACCACCAAGCGAGCGATTTCTGGCAACAGCTTTTCAAAATTGTTCCCCAATTCTTTTACCAGTGCGGCTTCGACGCTGACATCTCGACCGGCTTCCAACATGCCCGCCACGGACAGGGACATACGCCGCAAGGTCATGTAGTGGGAGGCGATGCGACCGATGGCTGCCGCTTGGTGAGGAGTGGGTGAATCACCACAAATACGCACCAGTTCGACAAATACCCGGAAAGACGACAGAAAACGCTCGGGGCCGCTGCGCTCATAGGCCAGCTCAGATGTGACCTGCTGCCAGCCGTTGCCCGGCTCGCCCACAATACGATCCTTGGGCACCAGCACATTGTCGAAGACCACTTCATTAAAATCTTCACCGCCGGCCATGTTGCGAATGGGCCGTACCTTGGCGCCGTCGTTTTTCAGATCCACGATGATCTGTGAAAAACCCGCGTGGCGATTTTCTGAGGGCGCCTCGGTGCGCACGAGGCAAATGATGTAGTGATTGCGATGGGCATCCGTGGTCCAAATCTTTGTACCGTTAATGCGGTAGGCATCCCCTTCCGCCGTAGCGGTGGTTCTGACAGAAGCCAAATCCGATCCGGTATCTGGCTCACTCATGCCGATGGAAAAATAGCTTTCCCCCCGGGCAATCTCGGGCAGGTATTTTTGCCGCTGTTCTTCGGTGCCAAAACGCAGCAGCACTGGCCCGCTTTGCCGGTCCGCGATCCAGTGGGCGCTCACGGGCGCCCCGGCCGCCAGCAGTTCTTCGGTTACGACCAGACGCTCAAAGTTGGTTTTGTCACCGCCACCGTACTGGGCTGGCCAGGTCATACCGATCCAACCTTGCTCGCCTAGCTTTTGGGAAAACTCAGCATCGTGACCGGTAACAAAGTCAGAATTGGGCTTGGGTAGGTGTTGTTTGTTATCGGAAATAAAGTCGCGCACCTGTTGGCGCAACACCTGGGACTCGTCATTCAAACTCACTCGATCAAATTGCAGCACAACGCGCCTCTCATACTTTTTCGCAGCTGGACACCCTACTGAGCCGCTAAAGTTGATGCAATCTTGTAAAGCGGCGGAAACTTGTACTTAGGCTGGTTAGCTTTGACGGCGGGAATGCATAGAGCTGTCGCTTAGGCTGTGGCACCATTTGCTCATGTTAGATCCAACCGCACTCAGCTACGCCTTCGAGCCGGTCTTCGCCGACATCAAACAGCGATCCACCGTGGCCGAGCGATTCATCGACCGCAATCTGTATCAGGTGTACGTCGCGACACTGTGGGCCAATGTGGTGCTCTCGCCGGGGGAGGCAGGCATTGAAGAAGACGATCTGGAAGACCTACACGACTTGGTGATTGCCGACATTCGCTCGGTACTGGGTGACAAAGAAGATCTGACCACGGTGTTCACCTTCATCAGCAGCAAAGCCGGTGAGCAAGCCATGTTGGAAGCCAAAATCAACCAGACCCACAAGGACCTGCTGCAGTACTTCTCCAGCATGATCCTAGACCCGGACGGTCACAAAAAGTGGATGGACGAAATTCGCGAACAGCTCTAGACGCTGTCACTCATCTCTCGGCTGTTAGCCGCCAACTAACCGCCAATTAACAGTCTAATAGCCACCTAATTAATCACCCATCACATTCACGATGAGGGAACGGGTACGCGGGCTATGGCGATGCTCCCACAGGTATATCCCCTGCCAAACGCCCAGGGCCAACCGCCCATCGATGACCGGGACCGACACCTGAACCGCCGTGAGCGCACCCTTAATGTGGGCTGGCATATCATCGGGCCCCTCCTCCACATGGGTATAGAGTGCATCGAGTTCCGGTACCAACCGCGACAGCCAGCTCTGCAAGTCCACTTGCACAGCCGGATCGGCGTTTTCTTGAATCAGCAAGCTGGCCGAGGTGTGCTGAATGAACACCGTCGCCAAGCCGTCTGTCACAGCACTCGCCTTTAATGCCTGGGCGACTTGGTCAGTGATGTCGTAGAGACCTTGACCGCTAACTTGAACGTCAAAACGATGATTGCTCATGGCGTCATTCCATATGCCAAAGACTGAGGTACGGAAAATAGGTAATCAGCATCAGCGCAAACAGCAGCACCAAAAAGAACGGCAGCGTGGCCGAGTACAGTTCGGTGAGCGGTTTTTTGAAGCGATAGCTGGCGATAAACAAGTTCATGCCCACAGGCGGTGTGAAGTAACCGATTTGCATGTTGGCCAAAAAGACAATGCCCAAGTGCACCGGGTGAATGCCGTAACCCACCGCCACGGGCAGCAGCAACGGCACCATAATCACCAGGGCCGAAAAGATATCGAGCATGGCGCCCAGCACCAGCAGCAGAACATTCAGCAAGATCAAAAAGCTCAGTGGATCTTGTATGTACTGGTTGATAAAGACCAAGAGCTGCTGGGGGACTTCGGCGTCCACCAAGAAGTTGGTGAAGGCCAGGGCGATGCCCAAGATCAGCAGAATGCCCCCCACCATGACCATGGACTCCACCGCCACCTTGGACAACTGTCGCCAGGCTACTTCTTTGTACAGCAGTACCTCAGCCACGATGACGTAGGCGGCAGTCACCGCTGCTGCTTCGGAGATGGCAAAGATCCCGCCGAACACGCCACCCAGAACCACAAACGGCAGGGGCAATTCCCAGCGCGCAGCCCACAGCGCCGCGCGCAAGTTCGCGCCGGTAAACGGCACTCGAGGAATGGCGCCGCCCCGATGCCGCCACAGGGTCCACAAAATCAGCAGCGACAGCATCAGACACAGAGGCACCACGCCGGCAATAAAAAGCTCAACGATGGTAAAGGGCTCGCCCACATCCAGCTGTTGAGCGATAACACCGTATAAAATCAACGGCACCGAGGGCACCAACAATAGGCCTAGGCTGCCCGAAGTGGTCACCAGCCCGAGGCTGTATTTATCGGCAAACCCCGCTTGCTTCAGCGCCGGCAGCAGCAACGCCCCCAAGGCTACAATGGTCACCCCCGAGGCACCGGTTAGGGCGGTAAAAATGGCACAGGCGATAAAGGCCACAATGGCCAAACCACTGGGCAGCCAGCCAAACAGGCTTTGCATCAGATTCACGAGTCGGGTCGACGTATTGGATTCACTGAGTAAATAACCGCTGAAGGTAAAAAGCGGAAGCGCCACCAACAGCGGTGTATCGACAATGCGATATAGCTCGATGGCGATAATCGCCAGATCGATGTCTGCGCTATAGAAGCCCAGCATGGCTGCGCCCATCAGTACGGCAAATAACGGCGCACCCAGCGCCGCCATGACCAAAATCAGAACAATGCCCAGCCAGATCATGGCTTAATCGCCAACAACAAGTAGCGCAGTGCCATGACACCGCCGCCTACGGGCATGATGATTTCGAGTATCCACGCGGGCACATCGCCAAAGGCGATGGCCTCATCCACGTACTCGTAATACACGAAATGGCCGCTGCCCCAGGTAAAAAGGCACAGCACGGCAAAGGTAAAAAACCGGGTCAGACGTTCTACCCAATGCTTATATTCTGGCTGGACCAATCGACTGACTAAATCAATGCGGATATGGCTGTCATCCCGTGAGGCCACCATCGCCCCCACCAAGGCCACCCATAGCACGGCCACCCGAACCAGACTATCGCTCCAGTACAGTCCCGAATCAAAGAAGTTACGCAGCACTACCTGGCCCGCGGCCATGCCAATCATCACAATCAACAGTGACACCAAGATCCAGTCTTCCAGACGGCGCAGCCACGCCAGGGTACTGTTGATGACTGGGATCACTGCTGGGCCGCTTTAGCGTCGCGATATTCCTGCAACAAGGCCATGAGCTCGTCGAACATGGCTTCCGACACATAGGCGTTGGCCTTAAGTTTCAGATTGGCCTCGTCTGCCATGGTGTACCACTGTTCTAGCTCGTCGCTGGACGGCGTGAGCCACTGTAGGCCCGTGCTCTTCAGAGCTTCATCTGCTGCAACATTGTCCTTACGAGACATGGCATCTACTCGAGCCACTGCGGCCTTTAATTCTTCGGTCACGATAACCTGCTGAGCCTCATCCAGACGGTTAAATGCCCGCTCGGTCAGGGCAAACAGGCCATAGACGTACATCAACGGCAAATCCAAGGCGTAGTCCACTTGGGTATGCCATTGCAGCGCAATGGCGCCAATGGACGGAGAACCGATGGTATCAATGAGCCCGGTTTGCAATCCCGTCAGCACGTCGGCGATGGGCAGGGGCACCGGTGTGATATTGAACGAGGAATACGCTTTAAGCGCACCGGGATCGTTGTCTGGCGCCCAAACCCGGCGATTTTGAAAATCCGCCACGGCGGTAATGGGGTCCTTCATCATGGGATAGGCAAATCCCACTTCCGCCAAACCAAAGCCCACAAATTTTTGCTCGCGCAAACCGGCCATGAGTTTGTCGTCCAAGCGCTCTCTGACGTAGTCGACTTCTTCGGCATCGTGGAACACCAGCGGCAGGTTATATAGGGCAATGTCGGGATAAGGTTGCAGTACCCCGCCCGAAGTCATGGCCGCCCCATGCAGTTGCCCTACTCGCAGCTTGCGCAGCACGGCTTTGTCGTCACCCATCACCCCGCCGGGATAAATCTTCAGCTTCACCTCATCATTGGTACGCTGACGAATGTTTTTAGCCGCCTCGCGCAGCTCCAGCATCCAGCCAGTGCCCTCTGGCGACAGCGTCGCGATTTTCAACGTGGTGACAGCCTGAGCGTTGGCCCCGAGCCAAGTCAGACCGACCAGCAGCACCCAAGCCAACCGGCATCGAAGGGCGCCAGATTCTGCACGGCGTTTGTTAGAAATAATCATCGGCACTGTCCAATAGTTGCTGGGCTCGTTCTTTCGCTACGGTATTCATCAAGGTCAGCCCCGGAGCCTGAGTTTCGGCGTCCATGACTTCGTTCAACAAGCGGTCATGCAGGTCACGCTCGAACATCAAGCGACCATATTGATCCGCCAACATGACTTTCACCATAAGATTGCGACCACCGGAGATATCCAGGGCTCGCTCAAAATGCTGCCGACCCAGTTCAGGACGACCGCCCATGGCTGGCGGCAACAGAGTTTCAAAAACGCCCATATAGAGGAAGGCGCCTCCGTTGGCGTACTCGGGCTCTAGCTCGGCCACGCGCTCGATCAGTGCTTTTACCCGGCCTAACTGGGCAATGGCCACGAAGTCCGAGCTGTTCGCTTGAATCCAGCCAGCCCAAATACTGCCCAAGTTATACAGGGTCGGCACGCTCTTGGGACCTTGAGCATCCACCCAAGCAGAAAATTCGTCGAAAGGCCGGGTATCCAGTGCACAAGCGTCTTTTAGGCTAATGCAGGTGGCTTGCAGCATTTGGCTTTTGGCCTTGGCGTGCAGCTTGCGCGCCCGCTCGGGCTCTGCCACAAACGCACCGGCATAGGCTGAGTGAAGCTCTGCGGATTGGGACACCAAAGTGCCATTGTTAGGGTTACCAGCCAACAAAGAGTCAATGAGAATGAGGTAAGACGGTGCCCCGTCACGCACCATGGCTGGATCGTCACTGTTCAAGATAGCCGCGGAGAGATTTTCCGCCAATCCACCGGTCACTGATCCTACGATAGTGGCGCAGCCGCTCACCACGCAAAGGCAACAAATCAACAAAGCGTTTGAGAAAGACGACACTGACGTGGCAAACCGCTGATGCAGGGTCATGCTGCAGAAATCCTTGTGATGATTAGGGTGTTGATCCAGACAGGGCCATGAAAACAACGCTATAGCCGTAAATCAACCATCAAACCATGCCCGGCGCGCAATTCTTGGCAAGTAACGCCGACTGGCTAACGAGTCGACTGGGACGATTTTCTCTGTTCATGCGTCCTGGAAAGCCCGCTCCGGATGGCCGCCAGGAATTTTGCTTACGCCTAGACCTTACAACTAGACATAGGTACAGACATAGGCGCAGGCATTGGCTTTGGTTAAGCTCTGGCCCGGTCTGACATGCAACACAGGGAGATAACCATGGCGACAGAATTGGTATTGGTAACGAAAGATGACGGCGTGACCACGGTAACCCTGAATCGACCCGACGCCTTGAACGCGCTTTCCGGTGCCCTGCGGCAGGCCATCGCAGAAACCTTCCTGACGTTGAAAGACGATGCCGACACCCAAGTGATTATTCTCACGGGTGCGGGCAGAGCTTTTACCGTGGGCTTAGATCTGAAAGAACTGGGCGGCGAGACCCCATCGACTCTGAACAGCGAAGGCGGCACCACAGATCTGGGCAAGGCCATGAGCAATCTGGGCAAACCGATTATCGGCGCCATTAACGGCTTTGCCATCACAGGCGGTTTTGAAATCGCACTGATGTGCGACTTTATGATCGCCAGCGAACACGCACGCTTTGCGGATACCCATGCACGGGTCGGCGTGGTACCTGGCTGGGGATTGTCCCAGCGGCTGCCAAGACTGATCGGCATTAACCGCGCCAAAGAACTGAGTCTGACCGGTAATTTTCTGGACGCTGAAACAGCCTGTCGTTGGGGCTTGGTCAACCGAGTGGTCAGCGCAGAGGAACTGCTGCCCACCTGCCAGCAGCTGGCTCGAGACATCGTCTCCACAGAACCTGTGACCCGCGGTGAGGTGCTGCGAATCATGAACGCTGGCTGGGACACTACCTTGGCAGAGGGCTTGGCCATCGAACAAGCTGCCACGCGTGCTCACGACAAAAGCCAAAAGCCCGCGGAGCAGGTAGCAGCTCGACGCCAGCAAATCCAGAACCGAGGACGGCAGCAAAACGATTAGGCGGCCCTGGAATCACCATCAGGCCCAGTCCGATCAAGATGATCCCAGCAGCGCCCGTGCACCCAGCAAACCGGGCTGCTCATCCAGCACCAAATATAAAGGGATGGCTTTGGCGTAGTCGGACAAGTCACCGCGCTCATCAAAGCGCCGGCGCATGGGGCTGGAAACCAGCAGCTCCGCCAGCGCCGGTACGACGCCGCCACTGATATACACGCCGCCTTGGGCGCCCACCATCAGCGCCAAATTCCCAGCCGCACCGCCGAGCAGACTCGCAAAGGTCTCTAGGGTCTGGTGGCACAGGGGATCCGCGGCCAAACCTTGGGTGACGATTGCCTCGGGCGTGTCCAATTCCGGGACTGACCCCCAAATGCCGCTCATGGCCCGATAAAGATTGACCAAGCCAGGGCCGCTGAGCACGGTTTCCCAGCACACATGACTGTGGTCCTGGGCAAGCATGGACCACAGTTCCGCCTCCAAGAACGACCCGGGCGCCAGATCCGCGTGACCGCCCTCTGACGGCAGCACTCGCCATCGCTCTTGATCCGGCACCAACGTCGCCATACCCAGACCTGAGCCGGGGCCTAAAATTCCCCGCACCCCTCGGACGTCGGATTCACCGCCCACCTGCCGCAAGTTTTGCAGATGGGGTATCGACATGGCCTGGGCATAAAAGTCGTTCACAAAAAGCGGCGCCACTCCCAACGCTGCTTTGGCACTGTCTCTGTTAAACCCAAGGCCGGTATTGATCACTTCAATGCGCTCACCGTCGGCGCTAACCGGCCCGGCCACCGCCATCACACAGCCCACCAGGTCTGGCTGACCGAGCTGGGCCATGGCTTGGGACAGCAGCGCCTCGGCGGCGGTGAAATCCTGAGTCGGCAAGACCACCGCCTCGCCAGCCCATTGGCCTGATGCGACCAGTTGAAAGCGCGCGTTCGTGGCACCTATGTCACCCACCAATTCCAATCCGTGGCTTTGCATCTGTGCCTGTTCCTGTGCCGTCGTACTCATGAATGTGCTCTGCCTGTGTTACGCCCGCCCTGGACAGGGGTTATCGCTGCTGCAGCCTACACCAGTGCGCGATTGATTTGCCGACCTAAAGCATCCGCAAGCTGATAAGCTAGCCGTTTTTTCGGCCACGCTTTAGGCACAGATCAGGGAGAGTGCTATGACCATTGGTGCAGGCATCGGGATTGCAAATTTCACCTTCGACGATGGCAACGGTTTTTGGGAATGGATTGACCTGTGTGACAACGGCGGCGTGGATTCTATTTGGCAAAGCGACCGCATCATCGAAGCTACGCCCAACCTCGAAACCATGAGCGTCATGGCGGCCCTGGCCGGCGGCAGCAAGCGCCTGAAATTCGGTATGAACGTAGCCAGCATGGCGCTGCGAGATCCCATCATCATGGCCAAGGCCTGTGCCACCATCGATGTGCTATCCAATGGACGCCTGTTGCCTGCCTTCGGTGTCGGCAGCGCCAGATCCAGAGACTTTACCGCCACAGGTCGAAACACCAAGGGCCGGGGCAAACGCACCGCCGAAGGGTTAGAAATCATGGCCCGGCTTTGGACGGAAGATCGAGTGAACTTTGAGGGCGAGTACTTTCGCCTGGAAGACGCCACCATTGCCCCGAAGCCGGTGCAAAATCCCATGCCTTTGTGGGTGGGCGGATCCGCCGCCGCTGCCATCGAACGCACAGCTAAGTGGGGAACCGGATGGCAGGCAGGCATTGAAACGGCAGCAGAAATTGCGCCAGTCATTACCGCCATCAAAGCGCGGGCCGGAGAATTAGGCCGCAGCATTGACGACGATCACTTTGGCGCGGGCTTTGGCTTTCGCTTCGGCAGCGTGGATGAACCAGTGGTGCAGCGCCACCATGGGGCGCTGCAAAAATTGCTGGGTAAAGACGCCAAAGGCTACAGCGCGGTAGGCGGCGTGGATGAAATGATGGCGCTGGTGGAAGACTTCTACCAGGCCGGTGCCCACAAATTCATTCTGCGACCCATCGCCACGGGCACCGCTGACATGCTGGAACAAACCCGGCTGATGGTGGAGCAACTGCTGCCCGCCATCAGCGCTCTGAACCAGCGAGAAAAGAGCCGAAACGCCGAGCGCCAGCAAAAAACCGGTTAGACCTTGCGCATAGGCCGCACCAACGGCCTATGACTCACGCTACTCTGTGTCCTTATCTGACTCCCAACCTGAGTCCTACTCGGGGACCTACTTTTAGCCCTGCTCTAAACCCTACTCTAAGGCCTACTCTGGCCCTGGCACCTGGGCTCGCGCCTGAGCAGCGTAACCCCGATTAAAGGTAGGACTGATGGTCAGGTCGTTGATGCAGACGTGATTGGGCAACTGGGCCAAAAATCGAATCAGCTCACCGCAGTCTTCAGGCTGCACCATCTTCGCCCGATCTTCCGCGGATACCGGAATGGGCCGGTTATCCAAAATCGGCGTCGCCACTTCGCCCGGGCATACCGCACAGGCTCGAACACCGAACATCCCGGCTTCCATGTTAATGCTCTCGTTCATGGCGTTCATGGCGTGTTTGGCGGCGGTGTAGGCTGGGCCAGTGACCACGCTCACGTGTTTGCCGGCCCAAGAAGAGATATTGATGATCAACCCCTCGCCCTGAGCCTTCATGGTCGGCAACACCGCCTGACAGCAATAAAACGCGCCATCCAAATCGATACGAATCACCGAATCCCAGTCTTCCAAACTGACGTTATGCCAGTTGCGCTCTTTGACGTTTATGCCAGCGGACGCCACCAGCACATCAATGCGACCGTGTTGCTGGATGATGCGCTGTGCCACATCCGCCACCGCGTGTTTGTCCGCCACGTCCAGCATCTCAATGCTGGTGCTACCAGCCTCGCAAGCCGCCGCGACTTCTTCCAGCTTGGCCAAGCGCCTGCCGGATAGCACCACATGCATCCCGGCTTGGGCCAAGGCAATGGCTGCCGCTTCGCCAATACCGGTACCCGCGCCGGTCACCCAAGCCACTTTGTTTTCTAAATTGCGCAGCATATGCTCTCTCCGCTCTCAGTGATTCAAAGCTCGACAATACCACGCCGTGCCGGACGAGGAGGAAACATGACCAATGACGCTCAAGCCAAGCGTATCGCTGAAATCGAAAACGATGGCTACACCATTATTGAGAACGTCATGAGCGCCGAGCTGATGCAGCGCATTCGCGACGAGTTAGCGCCCTACTGCCAAGGTAAGTTCCCCGGTCGCAACAATTTCGAAGGCACCCATACCGAGCGCGTGTATGCACTGCTGGCAAAGGCGCCGTCCATTGCCGAGATCGTCGAGCACCCCACCACCCTGGAGTTGCTCGATCATCTGCTGCCCAAGAACTTTTTGCTGTCTGCGGCGCTATCGATCTTGGTCCACCCCGGTGAAACGCCTCAGCCCTTTCACTACGACGACGGCATCGCCGGTTTGCCGGTTTACAAGCCTCGTCCACGCTTTGGGGTGAGCACGATTTGGGCCTTCGACGACTTCACCGAAAACAACGGCGCTACCGAGGTGATTCCCGGCAGCCATCGCTGGGCCGAAGACCGACAACCCATAGAGGCCGAAGCGGTGAAGGTGTTGATGCCGGCAGGTTCGGTGGTGGTATTTGATGGTGCGTTGATCCATCGCGGTGGCGCCAATCACTCGGACAGCGATCGTT
>JAYOSS010000041.1:4355-16839 GCA_038139355.1 Gammaproteobacteria bacterium | reverse complement strand
CGCCAAGGCCTTGCAAAGTTCGGTTTTACCCACTCCGGTGGGACCCAGAAACATAAATGATCCGTTAGGCTTGCTGGGATCGGCAAGTCCGGCCCTAGCCCGGCGCACCGCCTGACTCACCGCCGCAATGGGCTCTGCCTGACCGATCACCTTTTGCGCTAGGGTTTCTTCCAACCGCAGCAAACGTTCTTTTTCTTGGGACAGCAGCCGAGCAACGGGAATACCGGTCCATTTGCCGACGACTTCCGCGATTTCTTCGGCGGTCACTTTGTTGCGCAACAGTCGAGGCTGCGGATCATCGGCGTGACTGGCCGCTTCTGTGGCCAACGCTTGTTGTTCTAACCGGCGCTCCAATTCCGGAATGATGCCGTATTGAAGCTCGGACATGCGGGTCAAATCACTTTCCCGGCGTGCAGCTTCAAACTGCTGCCTTGCCGCCTCTAATTCTTCCTTGGTGTCCTGAGAACCCTTCAACGCCTGCTTTTCCGACTCCCAGATGCGCTCCAGCGCCGCGTACTCGGCTTCACTTTCCTTCACCAACTGCTGCAGGTCTTGAAGCCGTTTTTTACTTGCCGAGTCATCCTCTTTCTTGAGCGCTTCGATCTCCATCTTCAGCTGCATCATGCGACGATCCAAGGCATCCATGCTTTCCGGCTTGGAGTCCATTTCTAGCCGAATACGACTGGCGGCTTCGTCGATCAAATCGATGGCCTTGTCTGGCAATTGCCGGTCTGTGATGTAGCGATGAGAAAGAGTTGCGGCGGCAATAATCGCCGGGTCGGTGATATCCACTCCATGGTGCACCTCATAGCGCTCTTTTAAACCCCGCAAAATTGCGATGGTGTCTTCTAAGTCTGGCTGATCGACCTGGACTTTTTGAAAGCGGCGCTCCAGCGCCGCATCTTTCTCGATGTACTGGCGGTATTCATCCAAAGTCGTTGCTCCGACACAGTGCAGCTCGCCTCTGGCCAGAGCCGGTTTAAGCATGTTGCCCGCGTCCATTGCGCCATCGGCCTTGCCAGCACCAACCATGGTGTGCAGCTCGTCAATAAACAGGATGATGTTGCCTTCTTGCTTGGCGAGATCATTCAGCACCGCCTTGAGGCGCTCTTCAAATTCACCACGGTACTTGGCACCAGCAATGAGCGCGCCCAAATCCAAGGACAATACGCGCTTATTCTTTAGGCTGTCCGCTACCTCGCCGTTCACGATGCGCTGAGCCAAGCCTTCAACAATGGCGGTTTTGCCCACACCTGGCTCACCAATCAGCACCGGGTTGTTTTTCGTACGCCGCTGCAATACTTGCACGGTGCGACGAATCTCCTCATCGCGGCCGATAACCGGATCTAACTTACCTTGAGCCGCAAGCTCGGTGAGATCCTGAGTGTATTTTTCCAGCGCATTGCGCGTTTCTTCGTCGTTTTGTGATTCCACCGTTCTACCCTGTCGTTGAGCCTCTACAAATGATTCCACCGCCCGTTCGTCTACGTTCGCGGCGCTTAAACATGACGCTACTGGTTTATCTTTAAAGAAGGCGAGGAGCACCCATTCCTCGGGCACAAAACTATCCCCCGCTTGAGTTGCTTTTCGTTGAGCCCACTGCAATAGCGCTTGCAAGGCCGCACTGGCTGGCAAATCAGACGCTGGCTTACCCAGCGTCGGTAACGCCTGGAGCGCATCTTTCAACCGAGCGCTTAGCATCTGAAGGTCTGCTTTAGTTGCTGCAACAGACTGATAAAGCAGCGAATCCGGCGCATCCGCCATCACTGAGGCCAAGTGCAAGGGCTCTAAATTGGCATTGCCCGCCGTCACCGCCGCAGCATGAGCCGCTGACAGAGATTCCTCCACCCGCCGAGTCCATTCCATTGCCATCGTTCATGCCTCCTGAAAGCTGACCAAAAGCTCACTCATCAAGGCAAGTTGACAACTCTTTCACTTGCCTTCGTTTGCAATCAGTATGGGCCAGAAAAATTTTTTCAAGCGGCTTCACGCATCACACACCGAAAATTAGTTGTTGGGAATTCAGTCTGCGATGATTCGTTGCGAGTACTTTGACCATAACGGCGAAAACCCTAGCCCAGAGCATCAGACGGTTGGCCAGATTATTCTGCAGCCCAATAATTCTCTGAGCTGGAAGGCGCTCAAGTACTTTCTGGCATTTATGATGGCGCTGTCTTTTTCCATCGCTCTGGCGTTTTTGTTCTACGGCTATTGGCTGGTTTTACCCTTTACCGGACTGGAAATGGCGGTACTGAGCTACTGTTTGTGGTTGTGCTTACGCCGCGCCAGCCTGCAGGAGGTCATCACTTTTAGCGCCGAGCAAATTCGCTTGGAAAAAGGCATCGAACGTCCCGAAAAGGTTGCGACCTGGGAGCGATTTTTCACCAAAATACAAGTCAATCAGGCCATCCACCCTTGGTACCGAAAAACCGTTTCCTTAGTGCACCGCGGCGATCGCGTTGAGATCGGCACCTTCCTCACCCACAAAGAGCAGGATGAATTGATCGAATCTTTGCACGACATGGTCCGCCGAGCAGACGCCGCCATGGTCAGACACGGCTGAGTCAGCCAGCACGAACAGTTAGCGATCCGTGTCGCGCTGGGTCGTGACGTCACCCGGATCGCTGGAACACCACTGAATGGCCCCACTGTTGGCCGTGTTCAACTGACGAGATCCTTCCCAACGATAGCGGCGCACAACACGGGCATGAGGATGACCATAGCGGCTGTCTTTGCCGGCGCTATAAATCACAAAGGTCGGGGACAACTGGCGAACCAAGGGCATAGAGGATGACGTGGCGCTTCCGTGGTGGGGGGCCAGCAACAAGGCGATGTCGGTAGGTAAATGCGGCAAGAGCTGGGTCTCTGCTAGACGCGAAATATCCCCACTCAAAAAAGCAGCCAGCGGCTCGTTAGGGGTTTGGGTTTGCACCAGCAACGTACAGGAGAGATCGTTCTGGGTGCTCAGCCCCGTCGCCTGAAGCACAGTGAAGACGACACCATCCCATTGCCAAGTCTCTCTATGGGGACATCGCTGGGGTCCCAGCTCGGGTGTTGGGACGAAGTAGCGACGAAAGAAGTCTAGGCCGCCGGCATGATCCCGGTCGGTATGGCTAAGCAACAACCCATCCAAGCTATGTTTACCGGTAGCACGCAACGTCGGCAGAATTTGTGATGCCGCCAGGCTGTTGCTACCCCAGCCCGGTCCGGTATCGACTAACAAACGGTGCTGGGCAGTATCTACCAGGGCCGCACTACCCTGCCCAACATCCACCACGCGCACGCAGAACTGCCCGAAATCAATATTGGGCGCAACCTGCAGCCCGATCATCAACAAGCCGCAGCATGCACTCCAGCGAAAATAGGCTCTGATGGGTAGCAGCACAATCACAGCGCTAACCATCGCTGCCACAGCGATTGGCGCTGAGACATAACCCACGCTGGCGCTACTCAGCGGAACACTATTGAGCAGGCTATCCAATAACGATTCGATCAACACCACGCTGAAATCAGCCAGGCGCAGCAGAGTTTGAGCTACAGGCTTCAGGATCAAAACCAGCAGATAATTGTCGTTAGCAGCAAGCGCTAGGGCAAGCAATCCTAAAAACAAACAGGGCATTGTGATCAGGGTCAGAATGGGAACCGCAAGATAATTTGCCGGCATGGCCAGCAACGCCGCCTCACCCAGGACCAGCACGGTTATCGGAGTCAGACCAACAAACAAAACACCTTGGGCCTGGAGCACACCAGACAGGTAAGCCGCTCCTGGCCGTCGCGACAGGTAAAACCACAGCAGCACAGCCACTGCCCCATAGGAGAGCCAAAAACCAGAGCGAAAAGCCTGCAATGGCACCATTAAGGTGGTCAGCAGCAGAGACAGTGCCAACACGCTCCACAGGCCTGCTCGGCGCTGCTCCCAATGAAGGACCAGCAGCACTGATAGCATCACCGCTACCCGCATCACGGGCGAGCCAAAGCCGGTAAACCATGCCAAACAGAATGCACCAATCACCACCAACGCTGCAGCCAGCAGCGTGGCCCCATCCCGCCGCTGCCAAAACCCCAACAGCCTGAGCGGAAACTGCAATAGCGCCAATAGCATGACCGCCAAAACGGATACATGCAGGCCAGAGATAACCAATAAGTGGATAGCGCCCGAGCGGCGGTATAAATCCCAGACCTCGGGCTCAACCATGCCCCCGTCTCCGGTCACCAGCGCTTGCAGGACGTTGGGGCGCACTATGGCCTGTTGCTCCAACGCCCAGCGAATTCTATGGACCCACCGGTGGCGCAAAGACTCATCTTGCACCGGGCTCAGTTGATGAACATGTTTGACATACCCGGTGGCCGCATAACCGCTGGCAAATAGCCACCGTTCATAGGAGAAAGCCTTGGGATTGGATTGCCCCCAGGGGACTTTGAGCCGCACGATGGCCCTGAGCTTCTCCCCGACCTTAGGGCCTCTGGCTTGCTGCCACTGCAACCGCAGTTTTTTACCTTCTAGGCTCGGGCAGTTGTCCATTGTTTGACTGCCCAGATTCAAGTGAGCAGAAGCGAAATGCGCCGGCCCGGTGTCAGAGTTCCTATGATCGCGGGGCAGCTCCTGGGCTTGGGTTGAGGTTTGGACCTGAGTTAGGAATTGGGTTTGAGCTTGGGTATGAAAATGAGAATTGACGCGAACATCCAGTACCCAGCGCCCCTCAGAACGCTGGGCCACCTTGAGAATCTCGGCGGTTATCGGCAGATCTACACCTGCTGCGCATTGGGGTATAGTCGCTTTCCTAGCTTGGATCCAAGCAGCGGCCACATGAACACAACAAAGCACCAACAGCCCCATCCACGCGACGCGTCTGAGGACTCTGGGATTGCTCAAGGGGAATTCCCCCATCAGACGACAATGACTGAAACCAAGGCTATCCGGCCCCAGGGCGACATGCCTCTAGAACTGTGATTGGTAAGAGGAGTATTGATAGAAACATGGCAGCGGCCACCCAAATTGACGACTGAGCGGACATCATGAAAGAAAGGCTGCTTAAGTTAATTCCCAGTCGAGAACGTTTGCGTGAGATATCGGCGCTTCGACCTATCGCTCATCTGCTACATCGCTCGGAACTTTGGCACTTCAATCGCCACTCAGTGTCTGGCGCAGCCTTTGTCGGGCTGTTTTCAGCCTTCATTCCGGTGCCCTCACAGATGCTTTTGGCAGCGCTCATTGCCATCGTTTTTCGAGTCAATCTGCCCCTATCCGTTGCGCTGGTGTGGGTGACCAACCCAATCACCATTCCGCCCATGTTTTATGCGTCTTATCGAGTGGGGGCCTGGATATTGGGCGTTGATCTCGATGCCGCCGGCATCACGTTTACAATCGATTCGTTGATCCGTAATTTTGCTGTGATCGCCCAGCCACTCTTCGTTGGTGCCATCATTTGCGGCTTAGTGAGTGGAAGCTTGGGATTTACCGCGGCGCATTTCATTTGGCGTATTCGTGTTGTGCGGCTTTGGCGCAAGCGCCGCCGGGAGCGAATGCAAAAACACTCAGCAACCGATCAAGAGTCTCAAAACCCTGACAGCTAATGCAGATGTCGCGCCGGAGGTATTTGACTCGCGCCTCTTGCTGGCAGCCAAGCCGATAGCAAGGCTATGCTCAGGCTGAGCATCCCAATCAACGCCAAATCCAACCACACCAGTCGAGTGGGCACCGCCGCAAAGAAGGATCCGTCGAGCAAATGTTGGCCGGTAACTTCACCCAAATAATCTACCAGCTCGTTCACTTGAGACGTCATCAGCAACCCCAAAAGCAACCCGCCCAGAGTGCCCGTTACCGCTACAAAGGCGCCCTGAAGAACAAACAACCTCAAAACAAACCCACGGGTTGCGCCGATTGTACGCAGCATGGCGATCTGGGAACGCTTGTGAAGCACGACCATGGACTGCCCGGCGATCACGTTAAAGCCTGCAATAGCCACCACCAGCAGCAACAGAAAGAACATCAGGCTTTTTTCCATTCTGACAGCCTGAAACAACTCACCGTAGGTTTGTTCCCAAGTTTCAACCGCCGCCGAAGCCTCAATCTGACTTAACCGCGCGCCTAGCGACGACGCCTGCATGGGCTGATGCAAAGTAATCCGTGTGCCCAGTTGTCCTAGCGCTTCCCAATACTCGTCGGGTTGCTGATCTAGGTTCACTAACACCGTGCTGTAGTCTGTCTCAGCGCCCATTTCAAAGGTGCCAGCCAAATTCAGCCTCAGCCAACGCAACGCCACGCTATCGCCCTGAGCAATCGACACACCTAGCACCACCGGATCGCCCAAAGACCAGCCCTGATAACGGGCTAGCGGCTCACCGAGCAAAATGGCATTAGGCACACGCTGCAGATCGTCCAAACTGCCGCGCCGCATCAGCCGTTGCAATTGCTCCATAGATCCAAGATCCGCTGCAGCAAGGCCAATCATGGTCACCGGTTGCATGCTGGATCCAGCAGACAGTACCGCAAATCCTTGGAAGTACTTGCTGGCCTGGGCGACGTCAGGCGCAGCGGCAACCGCTAGCGCCAAGGGCCGATCCAGCGGGGTCTGGTTGATGGTGATATGGGGCACACTGCCGAGTAAGCGTTGACGCAGCTCGTGATCGAAGCCGTTCATAACATTGACAACCAAGGTCAGCACCGCCACACCCAGCACCAAACCGATCAGCGATACCCAAGTCACCAACCGGGCAAATCCAGTGGCGCCCTGTAGCAACATACGTCGGGCCATCTGACCCAGCAGCCCCCTAGACGGTTTAGCGGATATCGACACCTTAAGAGATTTCCGTGTCCGCCGGATTGAGTTTGCCATCCGCCAACGTTAACACCCGATCGAACTGGTTGAGCATGGCTCGATCGTGAGTCACAACCAAAAACGTCACTCCCCTGGACTGGCTGAGTTGCATCATCAGGGTCATCAGTTCTTGGGCGCTGGCTTGGTCGAGATTTCCAGTGGGTTCATCCGCCAATACCAACCGAGGTTCGTGCACCAGGGCCCTAGCCACCGCCACACGCTGACGCTCGCCACCGGACAATTCTCCGGGTAGGTGACTAGCTCGATCTTGCAGGCCGACCTTGGCCAGCAAATCCGCGCTGCGCTGCTCGGACTCTTTGCGCGCAACCCCGTTTAAGCGCAGAGGCATGGCTACGTTTTCTAGGGCTGTAAACTCCGGCAACAGATGATGCTGTTGATAGACAAAGCCCATACAGCGCCCCCGAAGGAGGGTTCGCTCTTCGTTACTGACGCCAGTCATGGGTTCGCCAGCGATCTGGATCTCGCCACTGTCCGCTTCGTCCAAGCCTGCCAACACGTGCAGCAAGCTGCTTTTTCCCGAACCAGAACGGCCCACGATAGCCACCCGCTCGCCGACGGCCAGGGTCAAATCTGCCCCGTTGAGCACAGCAACCGGGTTGGCAACCGTACCGTACTGCTTGGTCACGCCCTGGGCGGTTAACATCCATGTGGCCTCATTCATTGGCTAGCACCTCACTGGGCATTAAGCGCGTGGCCCGCCACGCTGGATACAAACTCGCCATCCACGTGGCGATGACGGCGATGGCGGCGATCAAGAGCAGATCCGCCATCAAGATATGCACGGGTAAATAGGAAATAAAATACTGTCCCATCAAGTCATAACCCAACACAGCAGAGACCTGGCTAACCACAGCCGGCAGCAATAGTCCCAGCCCGACACCCACTATTGTGCCAACCACAGTGCCAGCCAAACCCAACAGCACTCCCATAACGCTAAACAGCGCCAACACCTTAACGCGGCCAGCGCCCATGCTGCGCAAAATTGCAATATCACCTTGCCGCTGTTCAACAATCATGATGAGCCCCGACACCAGATTGAACGCTGCTACCGCGATCAGCAGCGAAAACAGCAGAAACAGCGTGGCCTTTTGCACCGATATGGCTTGATAAAGCGTGCCAAATTCGGTCATCCAAGAGCGTATCCGCAAGTCAGGAACCAGTAGCTGTTGACGCAAAAACTCTCGAGCCTGAAAAACACTGAAGATATCCGTCAGACGACCTTGCACGCCGTGCACCTTCGTCGGCATCCGCAGCAGCCGTTGGGCATCAGGCAATGAGATAAAAACGCTGCTGCTATCGATCTGTGATTGGCTCGCGAACACCCCGGTCACCACAAAGCGTTTTTGCCGCGGCACCGCACCGGCTAGGCTGATGCGTTGATCTGGCAACACCATGACCAAGCTGTCACCCAAATGAACATTGAGCTGTTTTGCCAAACGACTCCCTAACAGAAGGCCAAATGGCGCTTGGTCAAATCCAATGCCGCTACCCTGAACGACAAAATCATCCAAGGAACTCACTGACCGATAACGCTCATCAATGCCGGTGATCTGCACCGCACGCACTTGCCCGTTAGCCGCCAGCAAACCGTTACTGAGGATGACCGGGGCTAAACCCACGATACCCGCTTGGGCGGCCAAACCTGAGTCATCAGGCAGTAGCGGTAACGGCATCCCTAGCTCTGAAGTAGCGGTGACGTGAGGCAGCAGGTTGAGCAAGCGCTCCCGCAGCTCGCGCTCAAAACCGTTAACTACCGAGGTGACCAAGACCAGCACCGCCACACTGAGCACCAGACCCGCAAGGGCCAAGGTGGAGACATAGGATAAGTCGCCCCGACCACCGTTTCGCCGCTGCCCAAAGGCATAGCGCAGGGCCAGAAAGAGGGTCAGATTTGAACCGGTCATCAACTTTCGCCCCTGGGCTGAACTAAGGCCGAAGCCATCAAGTAGGGGAGATATGGCGGAGCTAGCTGCGAGTTATTGCCCAACACGACGAGCGAGATCTTCACTGTCGATAGCGGAGGATTGCGCACCATCCGAGCCCTTGGCTTGTATTGCCGCCTCGCTTGCAAGCGCGCTTGCAACAGAGTTTGCAAAAGGCGACTTTTCGCAGTTCTCCGGATTCCCACCGCAAACCTCGCACTCCATTTCCATACCCAGCGCCTTCATGCCGCCGCAGCTTCCGGCAATGGGTTGGCGACCGAATATCACGCCAACGGCCATCGCACCAATCAGCGCGAGCATCACAAAAAAGGCGACGATGATGGTTTCCATGCTTACTCCCTAAGACCGGGCATGTAGTTTGTTATGGCGTCAGTATACCGCTCTACAAAGCCACCATCAGCGCTTTTCTCGATAATCAATACCGGCAGCTGTAGCTGCCCGGCCAAGGCCAGCCCAGCCTCGACACCTAACACCATGATGGCGGTGGCATAGGCATCGGCATACATAGCTTGGGGGTGCAGCACTGTTACTGAGGCCACCTGGTTATCCGCTGGACGACCACTTCTGGGGTCTATGACATGATCCACCCGCACGCCCTCCACTTGCCGAAAGTTGCGATAGTCACCCGACGTGGCCACCGCGATATCCGTCAAGGTCAACACGCGCTGCACAGATGCCTGGCGACCCGGCACCGGTCGCTCGATGCCAACCCGCCACGGCCCGCCTTTGGCATTGCCCCCCGCCACCCGCATCTCTCCGCCAATATCCACTAGGTAATCGCCGCAATCTTGCTGAGCCAAATACCCAGCCAGTTCATCCACCCCTAACCCTTTGGCCAGGGCAGACAAGTCGATATAGACACCGTCGCTGGTTTTCAGCAGCTTGGCGTTGACGCCATCGATCTGCAGTTGCTGCATACCCACCCAACGCGCAGCCTCACGCTGCTGACTGACTGACGGCAAGGCCGGCATGTCCTCGGGGCCAAAACCCCACAAATTCACCAAGGGACCGATGGTGATGTCGAAAGCGCCCTCGGCTTGCCGCCAGACTTCCAGGGCCGTCTGGACCACGGTTAACAAACGCGGCGAGACCGTGATCCAGCGATTTGCCTCGGAGCGATTGAACTCGCTGACTTCCGAGTCTGGGATATAGGTGGAAAGACTCTGATTGAATTGCGCCAACAAAGCGTCGGTGGCGCTCTGGGCAATATCACAGGATTCGGAAGCCCGATATTGAATACGGTAGTAGGTGCCCATGGTGGCACCACTCACCGAGCGGTAGACAGAGGCATTGCCATCAAGGGATTTATCACTACTAGGGGAGGAATCGCAGGCGCTGAAGATCAGGGCTAGGACAACTGCCGCCGCCAGTGCAATCGGGCCGTGTGGACGCCTGAGTCCTAGCAATATGGAAGACATGCGTCAGTGTAGCGCCAGATGTTGTCCCAGGCGACAAGGGCTGTAGCGACACTCCCTGCCCCGGTGACCACGTTTTGCTAAATCCGCCCGTCCAAGGCAACATTCTTGGCCGCAGAAAACCCTTCTGCAGGATGACCGATGACGGACGTCTTGCAGGCCGGCCCAAACTTTGAAGAACGAGTCCAACAATGAATTCACGATGGTTCGCACCGCTTATTTTTGCCTCCGCTATTTTGGGCTGGTTGACTGCTGTCAGTTTTGCCGAGGTTGTCTGGCTGGATCAGCTGACCCAACTGCTGCGAACGGCGTTTTTCTCAGCGTTAAAAATGGTCATCGCGCCATTGATCTTTTTTTCTTTAATCGCTGGTGTGATGCAGCTGCGAGCCTCTCGACAAATGGGTCAATTGGGGACTGTGGCTCTGTCCTACTATTTCCTCATCACCGGCATCGCCATCGTCATTGGCTTGGTCGTGGTGCTGTTCTATCACCCATGGACCGCGTTTCCGCCGCTGATTGAAAATCCCAGCGCTCTTGGTGACGTCACCGCCCAATCTGCCCGACTGATCGACCCCGGCGATGGCTCTACCTTTGCTTTGCTGAACAATCTGCTGCAGCGCATGTTAGTCAATCCCTTTAATGCGCTGAGCGAGATGAACGTTCTCGGTATCCTGGTGGGGGCAATTCTTATTGGTTTAGCCGCCGCCGTGGTTCTTCCTGAGGACTCCAAGCTACCAAAGATGTTCGACGAACTGGCCCAAGTCACTTATCGACTGGCTGGCTGGGTTCTAACCACCCTACCCATTGGCCTGTTCGCCATTACCTTTCAGCTGGCCCAGCAGATTGATTTTTCAACCCTGGCCGCCTTGGGGCAACTGGCTGGAGTCGTTTTCGCAGCCACGTTGTTTCATGGCCTGGTTGTGCTCCCCGCCATCGCTTGGCTGGCGTCTGGCATGAACCCACTGCAGTTTTTGCGTGCAGTGAGTCAGCCCATGTTGACGGCTTTTTTCACGTCATCCAGCGCGGCGACCCTGCCGTTATCCATGACCACAGCTCAAACTAGTCTTGGCGTAGATCGAGCTCGAGCAGCCTTCGTACTACCTCTCGGGGCCACTGCAAACATGGATGGCACCGCCCTGTTTGAGGGTATTGCCGCGGTTTTCTTGGCCTACATGTTCGGTATTGATCTGGGCACCACGGGTATCATCGCGATCTTTTTGGTCGCCATGTTGTCTTCAGTGGGGGCTCCGGGCATCCCCTCGGGCTCCATGGCTGGCATGCAAATGGTGTTGTTGGCCGTTGGCATACCTTTGGAGGCTATTGGCTTACTGCTGCTCATTGAGCGGCCACTGGACACGTTCAGAACCGCGGTCAACGTTGAGGGGGACCTTGTCGGTTGTTTGGTCGCCAAGCGTTTCACGACACCAGCTTAAACTTCTCCACCCCGTAGAGGACGCTTTTTATGGCCCCCAGACTTCTGCTTCTAAGACATGGGCAAATTGCCGCCAACAAACTGGGCCGCTGGCATGGCTCAACGGACAGCCCGCTAACCCTGCGGGGTCAATGGCAGGCACATCTCACCGGACGTTTTTTGCAGCGCAAGGAAAACTTAGCGGCGGTCTACACCAGCCCGCTGGGACGCTGCCGTGATACCGCCGCCCTCGCTGCACCGAGATCCAAAGTCCAACACCAAGTGGTGGACGGGCTGGCTGAAATGTCCATAGGCGACTGGGAAGACATGCGCTTTGTTGATCTCAATCGCCAGCACAACTTGGTTGAACGGCTCACTGCAGACACCCAATGGGCACCGCCCAACGGCGAGGCATTGGCTACCGTGGCCGCGCGCATGCGCAAAAGCCTGGAAGAAATCAGTGCGGCGCACCGGGACGACGAAACGGTCTTGGTGGTCAGTCACGGGGCGGCTATGGCCATTGCCCTGGGAGAGCTGATTCACGCCACCCCCACCCAATGGGGTCAGTATCATTTCGATAACTGTAGCTTGACCCAGTTGCGCCTCCATCCCGAGGAGCGGCCCGCTGAACTCATCGATTTCAACAGCTGTGCACACCGCAAGCCCTTCAGTTAAAGTCCAATCAAGACTCTGCAACCGCGAATTTGAGGAGAACGCAAATGGGTGAATATTCCATCGTAGAAAAAGCCGACCACATTATGACCGTGCGCATCAATCGACCCGATCGATTGAACGCCTTACACCCTCTGGCCAACGCTGAGCTGGGTCAGGTATTTGATGAATTCGCGGCTGACGACGACCTGTGGGTAGCCATCA
>JAYOSS010000041.1:0-4345 GCA_038139355.1 Gammaproteobacteria bacterium | reverse complement strand
CATCATTACCGGTGAGGGTCGTGGATTCAGTGCCGGTAACGACCTGCGCTATCAGGCGGAAGGCGGAGAGCGCGTGCCGACGCCCCGAGGCTTCGGTGGTCTGACCTCGCGCTTCGACATGAACAAACCGGTTATCGCCGCCGTCAACGGCGTTGCCATGGGAGGTGGCTTTGAGATCGCCCTAGCCTGCGACCTGATCATTGCCTCTGAGAATGCCAAATTTGCATTGCCAGAACCTAAAGTAGGCCTAGCGGCCTTAGCCGGCGGGTTGAATCGCCTGCCCCGACAAATTGGACCTAAGCGAGCATTAGGAATGATCTTGACCGGGCGTCATGTAAGCCCTGAAGAAGGCAAAGAGCTGGGCTTTGTAAACGAGGTTGTACCTCACGATCAACTGATGGACTCGGCCATGGACTGGGCCAAGCAGATTTGCGCCTGTGCGCCGTTGTCCATCCGCGCCAGTAAGGATGTGGTCTACAAAAGCCTCGACAGCGCATCGCTTCAGGACGCCATGGAGGCCAAGTACGACACGGTGAAAGCCATGGTAGGCAGCAAGGACTTTATTGAGGGCCCCAAGGCTTTTGCCGAAAAACGCGCACCAAACTGGCAGGGAAAGTAACCCAAGCCACCGAATACAGGGGAGAAAATCATCATGTTGAAAGTAACTCATCGAGACTTAATTGATCGCGCCTTAGCCGATATCGAAACACTGGACCTAGAGACCGCTGAAAGCCTGCTGGAAGACGACGATACGGTGTTCGTTGATTTGCGGGATCCACGAGAGCTGGAACGAGAAGGCAAGGTACCCAATGCCTTTCATGCTCCAAGAGGCATGCTGGAGTTTTGGGTTGATCCGTCATCGCCTTACCACAAAGATGTCTTTGCCTCTGGCAAGCGCCTGGTTTTTTATTGCCAAAGCGGTTGGCGCTCTGCCCTAGCCACCAAGGCGGTGCAGGACATGGGACTTGAACGGGTTTGCCATATTGGTGACGGCTATCGCGGCTGGAAGGACAGCGGGGCGCCAACCGAGGAAGTCCAACCCAAAAACCGCTAGCCCGCAAAGCCCAAGCTAAATCAATCGTTTGGGCTTTACCCTTTTGCAAATGCCGGAGCGCTCATGGTCGCACTAATACACCTTCTCGCCTTTTGCGGCGGCTTCGTCATCATGTCCGTGGAACTGCTTGGCGGAAAAATTCTCGCGCCCTATTTTGGCAGTGGGGTCTATGTTTGGGGCAGCATCATCACCGTGTTTATGCTGTCCCTAGCCTTAGGCTACCTGTTAGGTGGCCGGCTTTCCGTCAGAAACCCTTCGCTGATTCGATTTGGTGCTATTTTCGCCACTGGCGCGGTGCTCTTGTATCCCCTAATCCTGTTCGCTGAACCGGTTATGACCTTTATTTTTTTACGCATCGAAGACCCCCGTTATGGGTCTTTGGTTGCGTCTACCTTCCTGTTTTTTTTGCCCACGGTGATTTTGGGCATGATCTCGCCCTACTCGGTAAGGTTACTGGTAACCAAAGTCGAAGAAAGCGGCAAAGTGGCGGGAACACTGTACTTTGTGTCAACGCTAGGCAGCGCCATCGGCACCTTGATGACCTCCTTCTACTTCATCCTATGGTTTGAGGTGAACACAGTGCTGACCTTGCTGACTCTGGTCTTACTAATGGTCGCAGCGCTGTCCATTTGGGTTGGCGTAAAGACCGCCTGAGGCACATCGATACCGTGCCCTGAACACTCCGGAAAAAATCGCCGCTCCGGTGATTTGATTGGGCTGCCGCGAATCAATCGCCGGAGAGAGCCTGTTTGACCTGAAAATCCACAGACCCTCCGACTTGGTATTCCACTTCGTCAAAGGATTGAGTCTGCGTATGAGGTTGAAATGACCCTTCGGTCGCAGATAACGCCAAGTCCTTATCGTAGAGACCTGGAGTCACCGCATAATTGTTGCGAAGCAGTGCACCTCGCGTGGGCTGCTGAGATGCGCTCGCATCACGAAAACCAATTGGCCTGAGCACTAAACCGAGCATTTTTTCGTAATGCCTTTTCTTCGCCATCACACGTTCAAGCGCCTTGGCTTGTAACTCGGCTATGGCTTCCTGCTTCTGGGAGTGTTGAAAAACCGTGTCGGAAAATTCTACCTCGTCAAACTCATCTGCAAGCACAGCAACCTGCATCAATTGCGACTCGTCGCCGATTTTGATTGCCATACGATTGATCACTTTGTGGTTGATCGGCCGCTTGGAAAACCAACCGTACTCTGGCGTCGTCGAAAATTCAGAACTTTGAATAGCTTTTGGATCCAAGCCGAAATCCACCAAGGCCTTAGTGATGTGTTTTCGAATTTCCGCGTTGCCGGCCAAAGATCTAGAGAGCTTTGCATCTTCTGTGGTTACGACCAACGTTAAGATCGCTACGTCGGCATAGGCAGTCCGTTTCGATTCCGCGAATATCGTTACCGTGTTTTCTTCCGGGTACAAGAAACCTTTGAGCTCATGGGGCGTGCCTTTAAGCTCGGGCTCCGAAAACGCCGAAGAAGCTGAAAACGAGAGTATCACTCCAAGAGCCAGCCATATCGATCTCTGCATATCAGCTTCCTAGACTCTGAATTGTGTTGGAATTTCTGCGACTTGACCGAGCTTCCACCAAGGGTGGGCCAATGCAGCGGCACGGGAGTTGAAAGGCATAGCTCATGGCATGGGCGCTCCGAGGGGTAACGTCACACATGGGTCATAACAGATGGGTCATAACAGATGGGTCAAAACAGATGAGTCAACACAGGCGTGCAAAGCTGTGGGTCCGCGCAGGCTCTCGGGCCCACAGCCTAGGCTTAGTCAGCCGCTACCAGACATTGGTGCCGGGGTTAACCGAGGCAGACCATACGAACCAACTTATTCTTCGGGCTTGAACAAACAATTTTTCGTGTAGTCTGCCGCTTCATTGGCGGTCCAATCTGCTTTGGGCTTTTTATCCATATCAGCACACCAATCCGTACTTCCCACTTCAGCCTCGCAACCCGCCAACAACGCGACACAAGTCAGCACCGCGATTGAATAGAACTTGCTCATGATTTTCCCTCTCGACTAACAAATATGATGTTTGTCCGGCAACACGAAAGACCCCAAGCGCCCGAATCTTTCAGCGCCCCGTGTCTTTCAGCTCACCGGTGTCTTTCAGCTCAATAGTGCAGTGCCAGCTGATGTCGACGCTGCGACAAGCGCTGTTGCTAGAACAGTCAGTATGAGTGTGTCGGAGCAAAATGACTCATCGAGGAGTGTGAGTGACTTCTCAATATCTGCGCTTTATGGACACTCGCCGGGCATCAGGACCTGTGCCAGGGGAAGTCTGTCTAAGCCAAAGAGTTGAGTTGGTTAATCGCTGCCAGTGACTTAGAGTAATGTCGGCTTTCAACACATGGAAAAGCTCTGATTTTCGAGCATCGGTTAATCTCCAAACTCACCGGCACTAACCAGCACTCACCAGCACCCGTCAAGGTGATTAACGATAAAGAGGAACGTTTTGGATCATGAGGAACATTGCATCGGCATTTTGGCTCGCGTCGGCGGCTGTCTTTTTACTTTCTGCGAACCCAGCCGATGCCAAGGTGGTGCATGAGGAACGCTCTCTTTATGCACGCTTAATCGTCGAGGATAACCAGGGTCTGCGCTGCCTCAAGTTCACGCAAAAACGCGATAACAGCACACAAACCTGCCTGAGTCTGAGCAATCCCCAAGAGCTGGTGTTCACCTACGCCAAGATGTCGTTGTCCAGCTTGTTGCTGACGCCAAAGCCCGAACGGATATTAATTATCGGTCTGGGTGGAGGCACCCTGCCTATGGCTTTACGATCTATTTTGCCCAATGCGGATATTGAAACCGTCGAAATTGATCCGGCAGTGGTCAGAGTAGCCAAGACCTATTTTGGCTTCCAAGAAGATGACAAAAACCGGGTCATCACCCAGGACGCGCGGGTCTACGGCAAACGCGCAGCCCTGAGCGACAAAAGGTTCAATTTAATCTTCCTGGATGCCTTCAACGGCGAGTACATTCCCGAGCACCTGATGACCGTGGAGTTTCTGCGGGAAATGCAGTCCTTGCTCACTGAGGACGGGGTTTTGGTCGCCAACACCTTTGTCAGCAGCCGCCTCTATGACTACGAATCAGCCACCTATGCCGCGGTGTTCGGCAACTTTCTGAATTTTCGCCAGGCGACCACGGGCAATCGTGTCATCCTGGTCCCCAGCGCCCGACTAGCGCCGAATTCACGGCCACCCTTAGATCTGGATGATCTGCGCGGACGTGCTTCAGATCTAGTTCCAGCTTTGAAGCCGTTTGGTGTACCCATACGT
>JAYOSS010000040.1:1718-17146 GCA_038139355.1 Gammaproteobacteria bacterium | reverse complement strand
GCTATCGAGTCGGATCGTGGACTTTGGATGGGCTGGAACCCGGTCAGTGGCGGGAGCTTTAGGGATTTACCCAAGAAAGGTGGACTGCTGAAAAAAGACCAACGGTAACAGCGGTCTTTTTTTCTTCAGGCGTTAGGCGTTAGGCGTTAGGCGTTAGGCGTTAGCAGCAAGAAGTTAAGCCTTAGGCAGCGCTCCCTCAAACATCAAGTCCTCTAGGGGCTTACGGGGAGAGGGCACTTCCCGCTCGCGCAGCGGATCCGGTAGGGCCTCTGCTGGCGCCGGATAGCCAAAAGCAATCACTGCTTGGGTAGCGAAATTCTCATCCAGATTTAACACCTGAGCAGCTTGGTCGTGATGAAAGCCCCACATGGCATGGGCCGCTAAGCCCAGACTTTGGGCTTGCAGCGCCATACTCATCCAGGCACTGCCCGCATCAAAGCCGTGGGTCGCCGCTGGGTTGTCGTTACCTTCAAAAGTCGTGCGAGCCACCAGCGCCACTAACGCGCCGGCTTTGGCCGCCCAGATTTGATTCACATCCATGAGCAAATCAAAAAGCGGCTGCCATTGTGGCGTATCCGGGAGAGCGTAAATGAAACGCCAGGGTTGAGAATTAAAGCACGATGGCGCCCAACGGCCTGCTTCGCACAACACTTGTACTTGGCTCACCGTCAACGCCTGACCACTCATGGATCGGGGCGACCAGCGCGAACGAAATTGGGGGTCTGCAGCGGCCCCAGCCAAACGCTGTGAAAAGTCGGCGCTATTCAGGGGGCTGTCTGCATCCGTCATCGATTTTGTTCCGTCCTGTGGTTTTTAGATTGCCGCTCAGTCCACCGCTAACAGGGCAGAGCTCACCACAGGTAAGCCTCTGCCGCTGCTGGCACCCAGCAGGCTAACGCTGGGGTTAGCCCTTGAACTCGGCTACCACCGCTGCGATGGACTCTTTCGCGTCACCAAACAACATGCGGGTGTTGTCACCAAAGAACAGTGGGTTATCCACACCCGAGAAGCCAGAGCCCATAGAACGCTTCAGTACGAATACTGTACGGGCCTGATCCACGTTAATGATAGGCATGCCATATATGGGGCTGTTTTCGTCATTTCGCGCCGCAGGGTTAACCACGTCGTTAGCACCAATCACCACCGCAACGTCCACGTTGTCGATACGAGGATTGATGTCCTCCATCTCCACCAGTTGATCGTAGGGAACGTTGGCCTCAGCCAGTAACACGTTCATATGCCCTGGCATCCGACCCGCCACCGGGTGGATGGCGTAGGTTACTTCCGCGCCGTTTTTCTCTAGCAATTCGCCCAGTTCTCGCACCACGTGCTGAGCTTGGGCTACTGCCATGCCGTAACCGGGTACGAAGGTGACAGACTGGGCCGCTTCCAAAATCAGGTAAGCGTCTTCGGCAACGATAGGCTTAACCTCACCTTCCACCTTGGTGGCTTGCTTAACCGCACCGAAACCGGAGAACAACACGTGCCCCAAGGAACGATTCATGGCCTTACACATGATGTTGGTCAGGATGATGCCGGCAGCACCCACCATGGAACCTGCCACGATAAGAATGTTGTTATTGATGGCGAAACCAGCCGCACAGGCAGCCAGGCCCGAGTAGCTGTTCAACAGCGAGATAACAACAGGCATATCGGCGCCACCAATGGGCAGCACAGCCATCACACCGAAGAGCAAGGAAAGAGCAATCACTGCATACAGGTAGGGTGAGTCAACGGCGGGGTTCATGCAGAAGAGCACGGAACAGGCCACCAAACCCACCAAAATGCCCGCGTTGACTATGCGCTGTGCGCCAAAGACCACCGCCGCGGACGTCATTACTTCGCTGAGTTTACCCCAGGCCAGAATGCTTCCACTGAAGGTCATACCGCCGATCACGATGGACAGCAAAATCGTCACCTCGGTAAACGTTGTGTTACCGGTGCTATACAACGCTGCCCAGCCCACCATCAAACTGGCGATACCGCCGGAGCCGTTAAACAGCGCGACCATTTCCGGCATGCTGGTCATTTCGACCTTTTGCGCCACGACGACCCCAATCACCGCGCCCACCACAGCGGTGAGGAGGATCATTTCATAGGACAAGATTTCTTTGCTCAGCAGGGTCACCGCAACGGCGATGATCATAGCCACGGAAGACAGTACGTTGCCCCGTACGGCGGTTGCTGGCGAACCGAGCTGTTTCAACCCGAAGACGAATAGTGCGGCTGCAAGCACGTACCATAGGTTAATTGCCACTGGGCTCATGAGTTACCTCCCGGCTGATTGGTATCTTTCTTTTTGAACATGGCCAACATGCGATTGGTCACTAGGTAACCACCTGCCACGTTGATCATGGCAAACAACACCGCGGCGGCACCCAAATAGGTAGACATCGCACCGGACTCACCGCCCGCAGAAACCAGCGCACCGACGATGGTGATACCTGAGATGGCATTGGCTCCTGACATCAGGGGCGTATGCAGCGTCGCAGGTACTTTGGAGATCAACTCGAAGCCGAGGAAGATCGACAGCATCAGGACCATTGCAAGAAATACGGCTTCCATTGTTTAGCCTCCGCTATAAATGTTTTTGATGGTTTCGTTGACCACGGCGCCGTCACGCGTAATGACGCAGGCCTGAATGATTTCATCTTCCGGGTCGAGGTTTAGGGTTTTGGCTTCGGCATCCCAAAACTCCAGCACTAGATTCAGCAGGTTGTTGGAATACATGTCACTGGCATTGCGCGCCACCTCGCCAGGCAAGTTGCCTTGACCGACGACCTTTACGCCGTTGATATCTACAACTTCATTCATGACAGAACCTTCCACGTTGCCGCCGGTCTCTACCGCCATGTCGATGACCACGCTACCGGGCTTCATAGATTCCACCATGTCGCGACTAACAATCTGCGGCGCTGGGCGACCAAAGAGCTGGGCGGTGGTAATCACCACGTCGGACTGACTGATCACGGCCTTTTGGCCTTCGCGCTGCAGCTCCACTTGTTCTGGCGTAAGCTCTTTAGCGTAACCTTGATCGGTTTGACCGGTGTCACCCAAGTCAATCTCGACAAACTTGGCACCCAAACTTTGCACCTGTTCCGCCACGACCGGACGTGTATCGAAGGCCTCTACCCTCGCACCTAGGCGCTTGGCGGTGGCGATGGCTTGCAAGCCAGCAACCCCTGCACCAATCACGAAAACCCGAGCCGGCGGGATGGTGCCGGAAGGCGTCATCATCATCGGCATGATCTTCGGCAGGTGATAAGACGCCTGAATAACCGTGACGTATCCCGCCAGGTTCGCTTGGGATGACAGCGCGTCCATCTTTTGGGCTCGCGTGCTGCGTGGCACCATTTCCATGGAAATCGCGGTAGCGCCTTGGGCCGCAATGCTCTCTACCAACGGTTTTTCGTTGAAGGGATCGAGGAAGCTGATGTAAAGCGCTCCGCTCTTCAATTTGGCTACATCGTCCGCATTGGGTTTGCGAACCGACATGACGATGTCCGAGCCGCCGAGCACCGCGCCACGATCTTCCGTCACCGTCGCACCAGCATCTGCATAGTCAGCATCTGTATACCCTGACTCGGTTCCGGCGCCAGATTGCACCACCACACTGAATCCTTGATTGATCAGTTTGCTCGCGTTTGCAGGCACCATGGCGGTGCGCACTTCACCCGGCCAGGTTTCCTTCGGTACTCCGATCTGCATAAAGCCCCCAATAATAATTGGTCAAAATTCATCCACCCGACGAGCCAAAACGGCTCTGTCTGACCCCGTGGCATGATTCGTCCAACTTGGGGTCGGTTAGCGCGCGGCAAACTATCAGTCTGCCCGCTGCTAAAAAAAGGAATAATTCACAAGCAATACTTTCCAAACAGGAAAAGTCATAAATTACGCCAGAAACGAGGTTATCCATCCGTTTGTGTTCTTGGCGTGGAAAAAGAAACCGCGAATCTCCACGTTAACCTTGCATGTCTGTGGCGTGCTTCTCACAATCTGACCCTAATTTTTCAGCGTTACTGATGCTGGAGCCACGGGGAGAGATGCCACTTGTCCAGACATTCCATTAGCAATAGAGCGGCTTTGTTCGCGGTTGTCGTGGCCTTCGCCGTGGGCATGATAGGCACCCTGGCGGTGAGGCCAGTCAACGCCCCCACCGTAGCCAGCGCCCCAGACAACACCACCGTCACAGCCTCACGCATCGCTTGGCGATTGCCTATCGTCTTTCAAACCACCATGCCTGTGCTTGGGGACAACCCGGTTTACCTAACGGACGTGCTCCGCAAAGCCAGCGGTGGCGCTATCGATCTGCAGATTTTTGAGCCAGGCGAAATTGTCCCGGCTTTTTCGATTACCGACGCGGTTCGCGACGGCAAGGTTTCTGCTGGCTATACCTGGCTTGGCTATGACCAAGGCAAAATTCCCGCATCGCCCCTAGTCTCAGCGGTACCCTTTGGCATGGAGCCCTGGGAATACACGGCCTGGTGGTACGAGGGCGGCGGTCGGCAGTTGACCGAAACGCTTTATCAGCGCTACAACATCTACCCGATTTTGTGCGGCATCACCGGTCCAGAAACCGCTGGCTGGTTTCGACGGCGTATCGATTCCCTAGAGGACGTCAAAGGTCTAAAAATTCGCTTTGCCGGTCTTGGGGGCCAGGTCATTGAGCGCCTGGGCGCAAGCGTCACCATGTTGCCCGGTGGCGAGATTTTTCAGGCGCTAGAAAAAGGCGCCATTGACGCCACTGAATTCGCCTTGCCGGTGGTGGATCAATCGCTTGGCTTCAATCGGGTCGCACCCTACAACTACTACCCTGGCTGGCATCAACCGTTCACCTCTTCGCATCTGGTGATTAACTTGGCGCTTTGGCAGCAGTTGGCCGATGCTGACCAGGCCCTGCTGCGACTGGGCTGCACCGCTGCGGTGACGAGAAACCTAGCCCAGGCCGAGGCGCTGCAAGGAGAGGTCATCGAAAAATTTGCCGACATCGGCGTTACCGCGGAGATATTGCCAGAACCGCTGTTGCGAGAACTGAATCGGGTGGCTGATGAAATCCTCGAAGAAGAGGCCGCGAACGATCCAGACTTTGCGCGCATCTTAGAATCCCAACGGGCCTTTCGAACCCAGTACGCCCATTGGAAATCCCGGGCTTACCTGCCACGGGATTTCTAGTGAGTCAGGATTATTTACCCCATACCCCCTGGTCCCAACGTATTGACCAAACTGCAGCTCGAATAGGCCGTGTGCTGTCGCTGATCTGGCTGTTATTGCTGGCGGTCATCGTCCTCAACGTGTCCATGCGCTACGCCTTCAACCAGGGCCGCATCGAGCTGGAAGAATTGCAGTGGCACCTTTACTCCGTGGGGTTTTTGCTGGGCCTGGGGTATGCCTACCAAGCCGATGCACACATTCGGGTGGACGTACTGCACGAGCGCATGGCGCATCGCACCAAGGCCTGGATCGAGCTGTACGGCATTGTGCTGCTGCTCATACCCTTTATCGCCTTGGTGCTGATTTACAGCATCCCCTTTGTCACCACTTCCTTTGCCGCCGCCGAGGTATCCGGTTCGCCGGGTGGACTGCCCATGCGCTGGCTCATCAAGAGCGCCCTACCCTTGGGCTTTGCGCTGCTACTGCTCACGGTGACCGCGCGCCTGCTGAGGGTGTGGCACTTTTTATTTTTCAACGACCCCGGGAGCTCTCATGCCAGCCAATGAAATTCTGGCCATCGGCATGTTTGTCAGTTTCATCGCCCTGGTCTTTACCGGCTTCCCGGTGGCGTGGCTGCTCGGCGGCCTTGCCATCGTCTTTAGCGCCCTGGCCATTGTCTTGGAAGCGGATTTTCAGCTCGCGACCGGCGTGGATTGGAATTACACCTCCCTGACCGTAGAGCGCATTTGGAATGTGATGGAGAACTGGGTCATGGTGGCCCTACCTATGTTTATCCTGATGGGCCTGCTGCTGGATCGATCCGGTATCGCCAACCAACTCATGCACAGCTTTGCACGCCTTTTTGGCAGCCTGCGCGGTGGGCTGGCCATTACGGTAACGGTGATCGGTCTGTTGCTGGCGGCCACCACGGGCATCATCGGCGCATCCGTGGTGCTGCTGGCCCTGCTGGGACTACCGGCCATGCTGCAGCAAAACTACGATAAGTCCCTAGCGGCGGGCACAGTCTGCGCCGTGGGGACCCTGGGCATTTTGATTCCCCCGAGCATCATGCTGGTGCTGATGGCAGATCGCATGTCCATGAGCGTGGGGGATCTGTTCCTGGGCGCGGTTTTTCCCGGCGCTCTGCTTGGTGGCCTTTACATTGGTTATCTGCTGCTGGTGGGCTGGCTACAGCCTCACCGGGCCCCGGCGTCACCGGCAGAGCCTTTTGACTGGGCGGCTATCCGCGCGTTGTTCTGGGCCATCTTACCCCCGGGCTTTTTGATTCTGGCGGTCTTGGGCAGCATCTTTTTTGGTTTAGCGTCACCCACCGAAGCCGCCGGCGTCGGTGCTGGCGGGGCATTGCTGTTGGCGGTAATCAAAAAACAAATGAACCGAGCGGTTATGGCGGAGGTGCTGCAAGAAACCACGCGCACCACGGCCTACATTTTTGCTGTGTTGCTCGGCGCCACAGCGTTTTCGCTGGTGTTAAGAGGCCTGGGGGGTGATGAGCTCATCGAAGGCGCGCTGTTGTCGCTGCCCTTTGAACCCACCGGCATCATCGTGGCGATCTTGGTGGCAACGTTTCTGCTGGGATTTTTTCTGGATTGGATCGAACTGACTCTGATCGTGCTGCCGCTGGTTGCTCCGGTTGTAGTCAATTTGGGATTCGATCCGGTGTGGTTCACCATCTTGTTTGCCGTCTGCCTGCAAACCAGCTTCCTGACCCCCCCGGTGGGCTTTGCGATTTTTTATCTCAAAGGCGTGGCGCCGGAAGGCATCGGGGTGACCACCATTTATCGTGGCGTGGTGCCCTTCATCGTCCTTCAGGTCATCGGCATGCTGATCATTTTTAACTGGCAGGCCATCGTCACCTGGCTGCCCACCCAGGCTTACGGCTAGAAATATCTGCTTCCTAGGGGAAAGCGATTCCTTTGTGATGACAGGGCCCATAAACTGCCCTCTGGCACCATAGCGGTGACCGGTTAACGTAAGAACAGTCAGAATTGACCCAGTCCACAGATCAAACTGGCAGAGTCAGCAACAAGACACTCGTTAAGGGGAGAGACGATGACCGCGTATCAGATCGTTGCGCGCAACTTCAGCACCAGCAGTGAAAATCGCATGCACAGCGATGAAATCGCCAATCGCTATGGTTTCAAGGGCGCGCTGGTGCCAGGCGTGGCTATCTACGGTCACCTGGTCAAACCCTTAGTCGATCACCATGGCCCTGGGTGGCTGAGCGACAGCTGCGTGGAAGTGAAGCTCATCAAACCCACCTACCATGGGGACACCCTAAACATCGACTGGCCAGGCGCCGAGCAACCTGTTGCCGCCACCAATCAGCATGGTGATTTGCTGGCCTTGGTAACACCCTTGCCTGCAACACCGTTGCCCGAAGATCTGGGCCTAAGCGGCGACATGAAAATTCCCGGCAGGCCAGAGATCGCCTGGGACAATGTCTGCGTTGGCGAAGTCTTTTCGCCCCGGGCGCTGCACTTTAGCGCCGAGGAAAACACGCGCTATTGCACAGAGATTGGTGACACGGATCCGATCTATCAAACCCATATTCATCCGCACTATCTGTTGTCACTGGCTAACGACGCGTTGATGCAGGAATATCAAATGCCAGCTTGGATTCACGTCAAATCCAAAGTTACCCATCGCGACACCTTGCGCGTGGGCCACGAGGTGGTCCTGCGAAGCGTGGTCACCGACCGTTGGGAGAAAAAAGGTCACCAGTTCATCGCCATTCACCTGACCTTTTGGCACAACGACACCATTGCCGTGGACATCGAGCATCAAGCCATTTTTCGGATCGCTGAATGATGCGATTGGCGGTACTGGCATCCCATGAGGGATCCACTTTACAGGCATTGATCGACGCGAGCGCTCAGCAGCAGCTGGACGCCACGGTTGCTTTGGTACTCAGCAACAACAGTCAATCCGGAGCGCTACGACGCGCCGCTATCGCCGGTATACCAGGTCTGCATATCAGCGCGAAAACTCACGGCGATGACGCAAAGGCCGATCAAGCCATGGTGCATGCCATCCAAGAGGCCCAAGTGGATTGGGTGCTGCTGCTGGGCTACATGAAGAAAACCGGCGACACCATGCTGGCTCGATACGGCGGCCGCATCATCAACACGCACCCGGCGCTGCTACCCAAATATGGCGGCAAAGGCTTTTACGGGCGCAAAGTACACGAGGCAGTTCACGCCGCCGGCGAAACTCAATCCGGCGCTACGCTGCACCTTGTGGGTAACGACTATGACACCGGGCCCATTATCGCGCAGACAACGGTAGCCCTATCTGTCGAAGATGATGTGGATGCCATTGAAGCCCGGGTCAAAAACGCCGAACAAAAACTGCTGATCGACACCCTAGACCAGATCAGCCGCGGCGAACTGCAGCTTTAACTTCCAGCGAGCTGACTACCGGCTAAGGCGTCTGCGCAGCCAATAGGCTCATAGCTTCATCGTGCAAAGCCTGAGTGGCTGAAGCGAGCACGGTGCCGCCTAGACTGGGATTACCGCCGTCCCAGGCAGTGATCACCCCTCCAGCACCACGAACAATGGGAATCAGCGCCTGTATGTCGTAGGCCTGCAGCTTGGCTTCCACGCCGATATCCAAGGCCCCCATGGCTAAGGCGCCAAACAGGTAGCAATCACCGCCCATTTTGGTCAATTTGGTGCGCCCACTGAGCCCCTGAAATTGCTCCCGCTCTGCTGCGGACAACCAATCTATGCCGGTGGTGGACAGGCTGGCCTGAGCAACCTGCTGACAGCTGCTGGTGCGCAGCGGCATCTCCTGTCCGGCCCGCTCAAACCAAGCGTTGTCGCCATCGCCGCTAAAAAGCTCATCGGTATAGGGCTGATACATGACCCCAAGCACCGGCTGCTGGCCGTCAAACAAGGCCACCAACATGCCCCAATGCAGCATGCCGGTCATAAAAGCCCGAGTCCCGTCGATGGGATCGATCACCCAAGTCAAACCATTACCCGGCCGAAAACCGTATTCCTCTCCGAAGATTCCGTGCTCGGGGTAGGTGCTTTCAATGGCCGAACGAACGATGCGTTCGGCCGCCTGATCCGCAGCGGTAACCGGATCAAAGCCACCGTTATCCCGTTTGTTCGTGACCTCTACGCCGGAGCGAAAATAAGGCAGCACCTCAGCTCCCGCCGCCCGAATGATTTGCTTGGCAAAGGACAAAAACTCCTGGCGTTGCTGGACAGAAACATCCACTGCAGTAGTGAATTCAAGGGTGGCAGACATTGGTAACTCCTCGGTGAGGCCACATGATACTTACCCCACTCTTGGACTTCGAGCCTCTATGATCTATCAAGACACCCGCCGGCTGCGCCAGACAAAATCTCGCTTAGGTCAAAAAGATTTCATCTCCTCTCAACAACAGGCCGTGCGATAATCTCGAGCGATGTCCCACCACGATTTAACCCAAGGCCAGGTCCCTGCGTCACTGGCACGACTGACCGCTCCCATGATGATGGGAGTGTCGTCCAGCATTCTTGTGCAAATGCTCGAAATGGGTTTTATCGGACAGCTCAGCACCGCCCATGTGGCAGCGATTACTTTTACCTTTCCGCTCGTGATGGTGCTGACCAGCATTGCTCTGGGCATCAGCATCGGCACCTCGTCAGTGATCGCCCGCAGCGTTGGCACGCGACAGAAAAATCTCAAAGATGCAGGCAATGGCGAAGCGGTAGTGGAGACCGGCGCTGACGACGTGGCCTTAATGGGCACCCATAGCCTAATTCTGGTCTTTGGCCTGATGCTGGTTCTGTCTGCGCTCAGCTGGCTCGCCATTGACCCCCTATTCATTGCCCTGGGCGCTGAACCTGAACTGCTGCCTCTGATCCATTCGTATCTCGACATCTACCTGCCTGGCACGGTGCTGTTCACTGCCAGCATGGTTTGCGGCAGCATCATGCGCGCCAATGGCAGCGCCAACATACCTGGCGCCATCATGACCATCAGCGCCATGATTAATCTGATCCTCGACCCTATTTTTATTTTTGGCTGGTTCGGTTTTCCTGCCATGGAGCTGGCGGGGGCGGCTACCGCCATGACCCTAACGCGACTAGGCACCCTGCTGGTTTCACTATGGTTTATCAGTCGCGGCGGCATGGTTCTGCAAAATCGCTTGTTCGATGGCTGGCTGGCTTCCGCCAAGCGCATATTGCATGTGGGTGTGCCGGCCATGGCGACCAATTTGATTGGCCCCTTTACCGCCGCCTACATCACCTATCTGATTGCCGACTATGGCGAAGCCGCGGTTGCAGGTTTTGGCGTTGCCAATCGAATCGAAGCCGTAGCCGCCATGCTCATGTTCGCCCTCTCCGGTTCCATCGGCCCCTTCGTTGGTCAAAACTGGGGTGCCCACATGGTGAGCCGGGTGCGCCAAGGCGTGAACGTCAGCTACCAGTTTTGTCTCGTCTGGGGCGTTTTCATTGCCATACCGTTATTTTTCTTTGGCGCCGAAATCGCGTCCCTCATCGATGCTTCCGAACCCGTGGTCCTCGTCGCCGCTACCTATTTGGCCTTAGTACCCCTGAGCTATGGTTTGTGGGGCGTCTTAATGATGGCCTCGGCCTCATTCAATGCCCTAGGCAAACCGCTGCCTAGCACCGCACTGTCCTTCGGCCGCATGATCGTTGTTTACATACCTCTAGCGACGCTGCTTAACAGTGCTTTTGGCTATGTGGGCATCTTTGCCGCTACCGCGATCAGCAATGCTCTTTTCGGCTTGCTGGGCTGGCAGTGGTTTGCCAGACGACTAAGACTCATGACTTCCCAACTCACCAACTCTGATCCGAATGCGAGGAGACCGGCCGTATGATTAAGCGCCGTTTACTGACCCTTTCGTGCCTTGTATTGATTACCGTTGTAGCCGTCGCACTGTTGCCGCTGGTCATCGTGGTCGCCGGCATAATGAGCTTGTTGCCCAACTACCGAACCACGCCCCAGGCCATGACTTTCATGTACGGATTTCTGGTTTGCGAGTGGTCGGGACTGGCCCGTTTTTCGTGGGCGGTCATCCGATATCCCAAAAGCCAGCGCGTTGAGCGCTATCGGGAAATTCAGTTCTGGTGGGCCCAGCGACTGTTCGACATGGGCAAACGCCTGTACCGCCTGAACATTGAAATTACCGGTGCTGAGGCCCTGGAGGGCAACTGCGCTCTGGTCCTTTGTCGTCACTCCAGCATGGGCGACACCGTGTTGCCCCTGTTGTTTTTCGGCAAAGCCCGACAGGAAGGCCTGCGCTATGTGCTCAAACAAGAGCTACGGTACTTTCCCTGCTTGGACATCGGTGGCCATGGTCTGCCCAACGTCTTTGTGGATCGATCCGGCTCCGATTCAGCTAAGGCCGTGGGTGAAGTGCGTCAGTTGATCGCCACCGCTGGCGACGACGAATCGGTCCTGATCTATCCTGAAGGCACGCGCTTCACCCAGAAAAAACACGACACCTTGCGTCGCAAGCACCCAAAACTGGCGCCGCAATTGGATCGCTGGCCGGGACTGTTGCCGCCTCGGCTGGGCGGTGTTCTGGGTATGCTGGAAGCAAATCCTGGCAAAGACCTAGTCTTTCTCGCACATGCTGGCTTCGAGGGTTCAGCAGATATTCACGATCTGCTGGGCGGCGGGTGGCTTGGCCAGCGAGTCAAACTGCACTTTTGGCGCATCCCTTTTAAGGATCTGCCGAAAGAAAACGTCACCGAGTTTTTATTCGATCAGTGGGATCAAATGCAGACCACTGTGGATGCTCTGTTGTCGGACCTGAGGGAGGCGACAGACGGCACTCCGTCTTGACCCGGATAACCTACCGATAACCGACTGAGTATCTATACGACTAGGGCTGAGCTGCCCTGGAGAACTCCTCAATCTGTTGCAGCAACTGGGAGCTAAGGTTATGGAGCTGGGCCACAGAAGCCGCTGGCGGCTTCAACCCCGCCTGACAAGATTCCTCCAGTGCCTTGCTCAAATGCTGGACCTCGGAAAAACCGTATCCGGCAAAAATACCAAACAGCGTATGTAGCTGGGTCCCCGCCTGCACCAGATCGTCAACACCAAGTGCCGCATCCAACACATCCAAACGCTCCTGCACATCAGTGGAAAATACTGCCAAGGCATGGATAAAGGCATCATCTCCCATCAACAGACGCAGCTCGTCCACTCGTTCCCCTGGCAGTTCAAGCGCTGGGTCTGCGCCGCCTAACCATCGATGCACGCGACTAATCAGAGTTTCGTACTGAATCGGCTTAGTCATGAACTCGTTCATTCCCGCGTCCAAACACGCTTTTTCATCTTCGCCAAAAGCTTTAGCGGTTAGCGCAACAATGGGGGTGTCATAGCCGTGATTGCGAATCCATCGTGTTGCTTCGATACCGTCCATGCCGGGCATTTGCACATCCATTAGGATCAGCCCATAAGAACTGCTGCCCTGTCCCTTTTTTTGCACCGCTGCGCAGGCCTCGGTACCGGTGTTGGCCACGTCAACCTTAAAACCGTTGCGTTCCAACATGGCCTTAACCACCAGCTGATTGGGCTTGCTATCTTCCACCACCAAAATCCGGCGACTGCTGTTCGTGGCTGACAGCGGCACATCCATCTTTTCATTGGGTTCCGGTGCTGGACAGATCTTCATAGGCAGCTCCAAAACAAAGGTGCTGCCTTGTTTGGGAACCGAGGTTGCCAGCAGCTGTCCATGCATTATCTCGGCTAACTGCTTACTGATGGACAGTCCCAGCCCCGTGCCCACGTACCTACGTCGATCAGAGTCATCAGCCTGCACAAAGGCGTCAAATGCACGACCAAGCTCAGCCTGAGTCATGCCGATGCCGGAATCGTCAACGATGATTCGGTAGCGGCTTTCCATATGTTGATCAGCATCGCACTCTAAGCGAATGTGAATGTGCCCGCGTTCGGTGAATTTAACGGCGTTGCTGATCAGGTTGGTTAGCACCTGACCCACTTTTTGCCTGTCGCCCAATAGCCACAGATCTTCATAGCCGCTGAACTCACCCTGCAAATCCACCTGATCGGTTTGCGCATTCGCCCGAAACAAGCCTATGACCTCGTCAATGAGCTGAGCCGGCGAAAACGGCTCTTTCTGACTTTGCATTTCTCCGGCCTCGATTTTTGAGTAGTCCAGCACGTTGCTAAGCAAACTCATCAGTCGATTACCGGCGTTTTCCGCAGTAGCCAAAAGCTCAGCTTGATGAGGCTCCTGGGGCTCCGCCTGAACCAAACTTAATATCCCTAGCAAGGCGTTCAGTGGCGTTCTGATCTCGTGACTCATGGTGGCAAGAAAACGACTTTTACTTGCATTCACCAACTCTGCATGCTCTTTGGCCCGACGCAACTCCTGCTCCATGGTGCGCCAAGTTCTCAAATCCCGCAGCTCTGCACCAAAAAACATACCCTGATGTGTTGGTAAATCGCTGATCATCAGTTCTACCGGGATCTCGTGGCCATTTTTGTGCAGGGCGTTCAGTTCCACCCGGCGATGCATGATCTTGGCCTCACCACTGCGCAAAAAACGCGTCAGACCTTCTTGATGAATCATGCGATCCCGATGGGGCACAATGCGTTCTTCCAAGGGCTGGTTCAGAATCTCTTCCCTGACGTAACCCAATAGCGCCTCTGCTGCAGGATTAAACTCAACAATGCGGCCTTTTTCGTTAATGAAGATCTTCGCGTTTAGGCTGTTTTTGATCAGCAGCGCATCCAGACCCGCGGGCATGGCGGCACCTTGTGCGAGACTGCCCTCCCCGTGCCAGACGAACCGCAGGACTATTACGGCCCGGGCAAAACCCGCTACCTCGTTCACTGTGCTGACGCTAAAGGACCGATCTTGATAAACCAGTTGAGAGGTTTTCGTCAGAACTTGGGGCTTTGGATCAGTAGCGCGTCGCTGCAATCCCGCTATGCTCTCCTCAACAAGAGCCTGGACAGCCGCGAATTCAGGATGCGCGGCAATCATGGCGGCGATGGGTTTGTGAACAAAAGGTCGCACAGGCAACCACCGCAGCGCGTGGTCGCAGCCACCCAGTACTCGACCAGTCGAGTCTAACGCCAGGTAGGCGGTGTTATCCTCCATTGGCAGCCTTGCCAAAGATTTTTTGAGCATCTTTTGATCAAGGTCGGCTAGACGATGGGCCGCCGCGACAGCTACAAATAACATCACACAGATGACTAGCGCCCATCCGGATGCCGGTGCACCGGGGCCCTTGGGGTAGAGCATCCAATAGCTTTCGCTTACCGCCACCAGCAACAAGAGTCCGAGCAAAAACCACCGACTTTGCAGCAATCTCACCATGACTTAGCTCGATTTGCCGGATTCTCGCCCGGCAAACAATTGCTGCAAAAACTGACGGACTTCCTCTATTTCTCTGTGCATTTGCTCTAATGCGGCGCGAGCAGCTACAGGCGGCTGATAGACAATCCTGGGTGACTGAGACACCACCTCTTCGAAGGCAACATTGTCGAAGGACAGGCGTATTTCACTGAGCCGTTTAGCGCTTTCCGCCAGTCGTTCAAAGCCAAAATGATCGGCGCTGTAACGAATCATATGGAGGTTGTGGTAGACCTCATCCAAATCCCCGTTACCCAGGCTGGTGACCACTGCGATTCGCTCCTCTAGCTCTGCTAAAAACTGCCGTAGTAGGCGATCCGTGGCTGCAGCGCCCAGCATGGTTTGAAGTTCAGTGAGCACCTGCTCATTGACCGTCACTTTGTGGGTAAAGTCGTCACCGCTTGCCGCTTCGGGATGCAAACACTGAATCAGCGCCTGGCGATCCACTGGCTTGCTGAGAAAATCGTTAAAGCCTGCTTCTCGGCTGGCATTGATCTCCTCCTCCGAGTTGTGCCCGGTCAACGCAATTAAGCGCAATGACGGCGAGGCGGTCGGCAACTCGCGGATGGCTTTAGCAGCACTGAGTCCGTCCATTTCCGGCATCATCAAATCCATGATGACTGCATCAAAGGGGCCCAGCGGATCCGTGCGAAGGCGCACCAAGGCTTCCTTACCGTTCGCGGCTTCGGCCACTTGATGGCCAAGATCTTCCAGCAAAGCCCGGGTAACCAGTCGGCTGGATTCCGAGTCATCTACCAGCAACAGCGACTTTGACGATGTGCCAGCTAATGAAGCTGTTGCCCCAAGCGCAACATCGTCAGCTACCCGGCTGCGCTCGGCGGGAACCACATCCACGGGCAGAGCCGAAACCGGCAGAGTTGGCACGGCAACGGTCCACACGGAA
>JAYOSS010000040.1:0-1708 GCA_038139355.1 Gammaproteobacteria bacterium | reverse complement strand
CCAGATTGAGACCCACTCTCACCGTGGGGTCGTCTCCCAGCAATCGTCTGGGAAGTTGACCAGACCAAGTTGATAAATCGAAAAGCAGACCCAGCTCTGGGGCGCTCATTGTCGGCCCATGATCGACAATGCGCACACCCAGTCGATTCTCATCACAGAACACTTCAGCGCTTACTCGGGACTGCAGAGTGGTCGACCAAGCGAAGCGCAGCACGTAGCCCAACAATTGTGCAAGATTGGTCGCGTCAACGCAGACCACCCGGGTAGCCGCTAACGTTGCCTGGTCCAACTGAACATCCAACTGCACAGCATCGCCAGTGCGTTCAGCGTTCAGCTGGTAGGCGATGCGGTCAAGTATGCGTTGGATATCGATTCGTTCGGGCCGAATTTTAGGCCCGCCCCGGGTCAGTGCATCTAGGTGAGTAGCAATGCTCAGCATCGAGGCAAATTGATTCACCCGCTCTTGAGCATTGGCCACCAACTCAATGCGCCGCTGGCTGACCATGTCGGTCTCTTGGCGATCAGCCAGATCGTCTGCAATCAAATGTAGGGTGCCCTGAAGCTCGCCTAAGGATGAGCGAATATCCGGCGCTAGCATATTGAGCAATTGAGAAAGTACCTGTGGCTCGCTCACAACATCACCACAGTGCGGGCCACCGTTGAGCCCGGCCGCTGCTGGACACCCAGTCCGGCGCACAGACACAACCGGACTAACCACAAGTCGACAGACCAATAGAAGACTGACCAATAGAAGTTGGTGGACTGATATATCTGGCTGGCTCTCGATTGACCTGAGGCCTGCCACGTTGCGTGGGTTCTATGACAAAGCACGTGAAACCTTTACCGGTTTTTACGCCGGCTAAGATCCAGACTTATGTCCAACAAACCTACTGCTTTTGTGTGAGCGGTATCTTTTAGCAGATGACCGGTAGCTTTTAGTGCTCTAGCGAGCGAGCTGAGCACAATAAGTGCGCTTAACGCCCCCTAACACCCGCGTAATCCGCGGCTATTGCCAGCAACACCCATGAGGCCCTAGCTAGGACCCTGTGCATCCATCACCGGGCCCATCACCTTAGAGTTAACCTGAGACATCCAGGTAATAACCACCGCCCTCTAGGGGTTTGACGTGACCAGCGGTGGGCGTCGCAAAGTGAGTGCCGATGACCAGAACCGCCTCATCCGCGTAACGCGCCAACAGTGATTCTCGAGTCTGCTGCCCTTGAGCTTGATCTACATCCGCTGAAGAACACCAATCGGGTCGGCTCATTTGCACCGGGTGGTGAATGCAATCACCGGTGATCAACGCCTCGGCACCTGCAGATCGAATATGGACGCTTACATGACCCGGCGTATGGCCTGGCGTCGGCTCTAGGCAGACCTCTGCACAAACCTGGTGATCCATATCCACCAAATCCACCAAACCTGCCTCGACCACTGGGCGCACGGAATCCGCCAGCACCGGGCCGTAGACGCTCTCGTCTTCGTTGGCATCCCAGTGCTCCCACTCGGTTTTTGCGAATAGGTAGCGGGCGTTGGGGAAGGTCGGCACCCATTGCCCGTCAACCAGCATGGTGTTCCAGCCCACATGATCCACGTGCAGGTGAGTGCACAGGACCGTATCGATAGTGCTTGGCTCGTATCCCGCAGCGGTCACATCCTGCAAAAACTGGGTTTGCAAATGCGACCAGGCAGGCACATGACGCTCTTT
>JAYOSS010000039.1:0-17182 GCA_038139355.1 Gammaproteobacteria bacterium | reverse complement strand
AGCACCACACCCTGGGCGTGGGGACGAGCGCCACCAGAAAGGCCGGTACCCGCCCCTCGGGCGATCACAGGCACGCCATGCTGTGCGCAGCAACGGACCACTGCGGCGACCTGGGCCTCCGTCTCGGGTAAGACAACCACCCAAGGCATTTCGCGAATGGCGGTGAGCCCATCGGTTTCGTAGGGCTTCAAGCCTGAGCGATCGGTAATAACGCTAGACTCAGGCAGCAGAGATCGCAGCTGCTTCAGCAAAGCTTGATGCGCCGCACTATGCGGTTCACCGTCCGAATTTGCACTTGTACTGGTTGCGATGGAAACGTCATTCATCGCCGCATTATGCCGCACTAGGCACAGGGACGACACGACCTGGCTGAGACACTGACTGAACATCCTTGCAATGCCGAGCGGGGTTTTGGCAACAAACTCGCTGGTGTATCCGGCGAAGGAACCTTCTATAGTGGTTTTCATAGCGCCATTGACGCCCATACGTCCTTCATCGGCTATTTGTGAAAACTGAGCAGCTTTTATTGACCAAATTGAGCACAACATCGTGAACATCGAAAGACGCTTGAACGAGCTGGGTTTCGTTCTGCCAAAACCCATGGATACCGGCGCACTGCCATTTGATTTGGTGCGAGCTGACGGCAACCACCTTTATTTGTCCGGGCATGTACCCACCGATGCCGCAGGCGCCATGGCCGGCCCCTTTGGCAAGGTCGGAGATCAAGTCAGCGAGGCCCAGGCCTATGACATCGCCGCCAACATTGCCCTAGGTCTTTGCGCCAGTTTGCAGGCTTATTTGGGTGACCTTGATCGGGTTGAAAAATGGCTGCGGCTGTTCGGCATGGTCAATGCCGCGCCGGGATTTAACAAGATCCCTGGGGTCATCAACGGATGCTCCGACAGAATTTTGCAGATTTTCGGACCGGAAGTGGGCGCCCATGCCCGATCCGCCGTTGGTATGGCAGAGCTGCCTTTTAGCGTACCCGTAGAAATAGAAGCCGAGGTAAAAATTCGATCATGAACCAACGTATTGTGAATGCCCGTATTGTTAACGAAGGCTCCATCACCGAGGGCGAGCTGGTCATTGAAGGCGAACGCATCAAGGGCATCAATGTCCCGGCGCCGGACAACGCCAAGGTCATCGACGCCGATGGCGCCTTCCTGATTCCCGGCATGATCGACGATCAGGTGCATTTTCGTGAGCCGGGTTTTGAACACAAAGGCAATATTCGCACCGAATCAGCCGCCGCTGTCGCAGGCGGCATTACCAGTTACATGGAAATGCCCAACTGCAACCCCCTGACCATTTCCCAAAGCGCCTTAATCGACAAACGTGATCGAGCTGCCCAATGCTCCGCCGCCAACTATGGCTTTTATTTGGGCGCCACCAACGACAATCTGGAGGCGGTCAAAAGCGTTGATCCCAGCCTAACCTGTGGCATCAAGATTTTTATGGGCGCCAGTACCGGCAACATGCTGGTCGATGACCAGACCACTCTGGAAGGCATCTTCGCCGCAACAGATCTGTTGGTAGCAACCCACTGCGAAAGCACACCCATGATTCTTGCAGCAGAAGCCGCCGCCGCAGCGAAATGGGGCGAAGACATCCCTTTTGACGAGCACCCCAACATTCGTTCAGAGGAAGCCTGCTACGCCTCGAGTTCATTGGCGGTGGGATTAGCCAAAAAATTCGGCACCAAACTCCATGTACTGCACCTAACCACGGCCAAGGAGATGTCCTTGTTCGAAGTAGGCCCACTAGAGAACAAACGCATCACCGCGGAAGCCTGCGTGCATCATTTGTTCTTCAGTGCCGAGGATTACGCCCAGCGCGGGGCATTCATCAAATGCAATCCAGCGATTAAAACCGCCGCAGATCGCCAAGCCCTGCTCCAAGCCGTTGCTGAAGATCGCATCGATGTCATAGCCACCGACCACGCACCACACACTCTAGAAGAAAAGAGCCGTAAGTACGCGGGCGCACCTGCGGGCTTGCCCTTGGTACAGCATGCGCTGGTATCACTGATGGAGCGCTTTGCCGACGGCACCTTTAGCCTAGAACAAATTGTGCGCAAAACCGCTCACGCCCCAGCAACGTTATATCAGGTAGCCGAGCGCGGCTTTTTGCGCGAAGGCTACTTTGCGGACATCACCCTGATTAAGGAAAACACCACCACCGCAGATGATCCGGTACTAAGCAAATGCGGCTGGAGTCCCTTCAGCGGTTACCCCTTCAAATATCGCATTGCCGGCACTTGGGTGAATGGTCACCAGCGCTATGATGGTCAGCAGGTATTGGAGGGGCCCTACGGGCAAGCGCTGAGCTATCAGCGCTAGGCGGAGATCAACGGCTTTTTATGGATCCAAACATCTGACCGATTCGTAAGTCGCGCAGGCTTTTTTCGTGCAGGCCGCGGCTCCCCCAGGAGCGCCGCGCCTACAGTGGTTGCAGCCGTCAAAGAAAACCAAGCACGAATCAGCAACTATCGGCTTTTTCTGTGGTTGGGAATCCTTCTGTCCAGACAGGTTCGCGCCCTCAACCACCACAGACGTCACCACACCCCCAGTTACCTCGGCGTTGATGCGGCCCCGGACAAAATCGAAGGTCACCATGAGCCTTTGGCCATCCCGTTGCACTACTCGAAACGCAGTCCCGCGTTGTTGTGCCAAGGCTCGCGCCTCGTTCTCGGACAGCCCGACATATTGCCGGCTGGCTTGTTCTGGGGAGCCGTCCGGCATGCTCATTTCAGTGGTGGTTTCGGGCTCGGCTATTTCAGGATCCGGCGTGGTGGTGCCGTGGGTGCAGCCAGCAAGGATCCAAACCGCGACACACAGCAGTCCCTGGGTCCGCCGTCGTGATAACCCCGCAAACAAACCCAAGGCCCAAGACCCGGTCAAACTAGTGGTAAATGAATGCATAGCACCCCATCACAGATACTGTTTGGCCATGGATTCCACCACCGCAAAAAACTCTGCCCTGACCTCGGCAATCACCTCCGCCACAGGTCGCACGGAATCGATGCGTCCAGCCACCTGGCCCGTCAAGGCGATGCTGGCTTCCATGTCTCCGCCAAAGTACAAATCTGTCGCGTTGCCAAATTCCGCCATGACGTTGTCCGCGGAGAATTCCAGCCGCGTTGTTTTTTCCGTGCGAATAGCGCGTAGGGCTGGCGAGTGGGCCCTATTCAAAAACACGGTATCGGTTTCGGCCGCATTGACGATGGCATTCTTCCAGTTTTCATGCACCGGAGATTCTGCGGCGGACACCATCCGGGTGCCCATTTGCACCGCTTCAGCGCCCAGCGCAAAGGCCGCCGCCATGGTACCGCCGTCCAAAAATCCGCCTGCAGCAATAATCGGCACATCCACTTTGGAGCGCACCAGCGGCAACAGCACCATCGAGGCCACTTCCTGGGGATTTTTAAAACCACCGCCTTCCCCACCTTCCACAATCAGGCCATCAACACCGCACTCAACGGCCTTAATCGCGGCACTTAAACTGGGCACCACATGAAACACCGTCAAACCCGCGGTTTTCAGCTGCTCAGTGTAGCGCGCAGGATTGCCCGCCGATGTGGTCACAAACTTAACGCCTTGATCAATGATGAAATTCACGATGTCAGGATCTCGGACAAAGGCTTGAGCCACGTTCACGCCAAAGGGTTTATCCGTGAGTTGGCGCATTTTTAAGATCTCTTCGCGGATGGCCTCTAGCTCGCCGGAAGAGGTTTCAATAATGCCCAGGCCTCCGGCGTTAGACACCGCTGAGGCCAACTGCGAGCGCGCAATCCAGCCCATAGGCGCCTGAACGATTGGGGTTTCAATACCCAACAGACGGGTGATGCGATTATCGAATTCCATGTGATCTCCTTGATGATTGAGGCGCCCCCTGCCAGTACAACGCAAAATGGGACGGCAGGAGTATGAAATAGCTGTGCAAACAATGCGAACAATCCCCAGGCCCTAGGCCGAGGGACGGGAGACGGGAGACGGGAGACGGGGAACGGGTAACGGGGAACAAGAGATGGGATCAGGGCAGGTCTGATACGCCGCGCTTAAGTCGAGGCGGTGATACCACGTAACAAAATCAACAGCGATGCTTCGACATCCTGTGACAGCATGGCCACTGCCTGCCGCGGCTGGGAATCCAATGCCTGCTCAGCGACGGGCACATTCAACAGCAAAGACGCCATGCCGTGCACCGTTGACCAGACCGTTCCACCCAGGGTCTTTACATCGTGGCTCAGGTTTTTCTCTTGGACGAGTTGGCACAGTAATTGGTCGAGCTGGCGATAGGCGTCGTCGGCTGCCCGCTGCAGGTCTTGGGATTGAGAAAAATCTCCCAGCACCGCGCCAAACATGAGCTGATAGTGCACTGGAAAATCCCGGGCAAAGCCCACATAGGTCACACCCATCTGCACAAATCGTCTAGCCAAATCCGACTCGTTCTCGATGCCGATTTGCATGCGCTGAGCAAGGTCCTCAAATCCTTGTGTTGCTAACGCCGCTAACAAAGCCTGTTTGTCCGCAAAATGCCGAAATGGTGCGGTGGCGGAAACACCCGCCCGGCGAGCTAACGCCCTGAGGCTCAGTTTTTCTACGCCGCTTGCGCTGATGTCCTCAACCGCTAGAGCCATCAAAACCGAACGCAAGTCGCCGTGATGATAGTTGGATTTTGTTTTCACATTTTCTCCGCACTGGCGTGGTTACGGTGCACAATGGTAGCTCAATGTAAGCATTGCTTACATTAGGCATTTTCCTTTATCCTGCGCCTCACACCAACAAGAGTTCCGTTATGCACCGCAACCACCTAAGGCTGACATGGATCAACGCTATTTTGCTCGTGGCGGCGCTGGGCCTCTCCTTGGCCCCCTATGCGACAGCGGAACTCACCGTATCCTACATTGAGGTGAGTCCCCAAGCTGCGTTCACCACCACTCGTGTCTATGCAGGCACCACTAAGGCTGCACGTCGGTCGGACTTAGGTTTTAAACGCGGCGGCGAAGTCGCCGCTCTGTATGCCGATCTGGGGGATGCGGTTAGGGCTGGCGATACCTTGGCGCAACTGGATACCCGCGCGCTGGAGTCGAACCTGCGTCAGGCTCAGTCCGATGCTTTGCTAGCCGCGGCTAACCAACAGGCCGCACAGGCGCAAACCGAACTGGCCGCCAATACCGAAAAACGTATTCGCCTGCTGCGCAGCAATGGCAATGTCTCTCAGCAAACCTTCGACGAGGCGTATTTACAGTTTCGCGCCAGCAAGGCTCAACTCGCCGTAACCGTCGCTGGGGTGAAGCGCGCTCAGGCCCATGTGGAAGCCATGCAAATCGCCCTCAGCGAAGGGTCTATAACAGCGCCCTTTGACGGTGTCATTCAAGCCCGGCTGGTGGACGAAGGCAGTCAGATCGGTCCCGGTGCAACGGTGTTGAGATTGGTGGAGACCGGCCGACGGGAAGCCCATATTGGCATACCGGAAAGCGCAGTAGCCGCCCTAACCACCGATCAAAACTACGTCATCAATTGGCAGGGTCAGGAAGTGAACGCCCAGCTGCGAACCGTGCTTCCCGAGGTTGACCCACAAACTCGCACAGCCACCGGCATTTTTACTTTGGCAGATGAGCGCATTCCGCTGGGGGCCGTGGTGGAACTGGCGCTGAGCGAGAGCGTTGATAGCGAGGGATTTTGGGTGCCCATCGATGCGCTGACCGCCATGGATCGCGGGCTTTGGGGCCTATACATCGTCGACGCGGAAAATACCGTTCAGCGCCGTTTGGTAGAAATTGTCCACAACGACGGCGACCGCGCCTTTGTCCGCGGCCTGCTATCAGCCCGAGACCGCGTGGTGGCCAGCGGCACCCAACGCATTGTGCCCAATCAGCGCGTCATACCGGTGCCCACCACCGTGTCTTTCAGTGCGCGCTAGTCTCTTTTTCACCAACCCACGAATCAGCATCCTGTTGGTGTTGTTTATCGTGGTTTTGGGTGGCGCTGCATTTCTGGGTCTGGCTCGCCAGGAGGACCCCAGCATGGCCGAGCGCTATGCCGGGGTGAACACTTTCCTGCCAGGCGCGACGGCCCAGCGTATGGAGACCTTGATCAGCGAGCCTATCGAAACGGCCCTGCGCGAAATCCCCGAGATCAAAGAATTGCGCTCCAGCTCCAAGGCGGGGCAATCCGTGGTGCTGATCGAGCTGTATGACAATGTGGAGAGTTCAGAGACCGACAACATTTGGTCACAGGTTCGGGACATCCTAGGCGACACCGTGCCCCTTTTGCCCAGAGGCACCATTGAACCCGAACTAGAGGTTCGAGCGCCGATTGCCTCAACCATTATCGTAGCACTGAGCTGGGAGCATCCCTCGTCACCGCAGCTGGGCATTCTCTCTCGACTGGCCGAAACCCTGCGACTGCGACTTGCCAATACTTCAGGCACCGAAATTGCCGAAACCTGGGGAGAAGCCGAGGAAGAAATCCGCGTAGCCATTGATCCGTTCAAGCTTGCCAGCATCGGCATGGACCCGTTGCGTCTGGCCAGCGCCATTGCCAACGCCGATACCAAGATACCCGCCGGCCGCCTGCGTGCTGGCGCCAGTGACGTATTAGTCGAAGTGCAAGCGGACCTGAAATCCGCGGAGCGTATCGCTGGCATTCCTCTGATGGTTGGCGCTGACGGCCAAACCCTGCGCGTCTCCGACGTCGCACAAGTCAGCAAAACGGTCATGGACCCACCCCGCAGTCTGGCCTTTCACGGCACCCAACGAGTGCTATACGTCAACGCAAAAATGCAGTCAGGCCTGCAAATTGAACCTTGGACCAACACCGCGGTGCAGGTGGTAAACGGGCTCAAAAGCGAGCTGCCAGAGGGTATCGGTATCGAGATCGTCTATCTGCAAAACGCCTATACTGGCGAACGCATGGTCGAGCTGGCCACCAACCTAATCTTTGCCCTAGTCTTAGTGCTGTTGGTGTTGATCTGGTTAATGGGCGCGCGCTCAGCCCTGACGGTAGGCCTGGCCCTGCCGCTGTCTGCGGGCATGGTTTTGATTGGCATGATGTATCTGGACATACCCCTGCATCAAATGTCTGTCACGGGTCTGATTATTTCCTTAGGCCTACTCATCGATAACGCCATTGTTGTGGTGGAGGACTACAAACTAAAACGCCAGCGCGGGGCCCCAATCGATGAAGCCATTGGTCAAACCATCAATCACCTGTGGGTACCCTTGGGCGCATCCACCGCCACAACGGTCTTTGCCTTTATGCCCATTGCTCTGGCGCCAGGCGGCGTTGGCGACTTCACTGGCACATTAGGGGTCACGGTGGCCTTGTCCGTCGCCAGCTCCTTTTTACTGGCCATGACCGTGGTGCCAGCCTTTGCGGGTTATCTAGAGCAACGCTGGCCATCAAACGACAGCGACCGCTGGTGGCAGCAGGGCTTTTCCAACGCAACCATCAGCCGGGCCTATCGTCGATCTCTCACTCTGGCCATCGACCGTCCCATGCTTGGTATTGGTGCGGCGCTGATCATGCCTCTGCTCGGGTTTGGCTTTGCGCATACGCTGACCAGTCAGTTTTTTCCCGCCGTGGATCGCAATCAGTTTCAAGTGCAAATCGCCCTGCCTAGCCAAGCATCGATTTGGGAAACGCAGGACAGCGTCTTTCGGGCCGACCAGGTGCTGCGCAGCTACCCAGAAATTACCGACACCTTTTGGACCGTCGGCGAGGGCGCCCCTCGGGTTTATTACAACGCCGTCACCCTCAACGAACGGGTGCCCAGCTTTGCCTCCGGTTGGGTGAATACCTCGTCAGCAGCTAATACCGCGAAAGTGCTCAGCACGCTGCAAGCAGACCTTGCGCGTGCCTTGCCTGAGGCCGAGGTCTTGGCCATACCCTTCGAACAAGGCCCGCCCACCGACGCCCCCATCGAACTTCGAGTCATTGGTCCAGATCTGGACACCCTAGGACGAGAGGCCCAGCGACTGCGCGCCCTCATCGCTAGCGTCCCCGAGGTCACCTTCGTTCGGGCAACTCTGTCTACCGCGGAACCCAAGCTCACCTTCGCGCCGCGGGAGAATGCTGCCGCTGTTAGTGGCTTGAGCACTGGCGAACTGGCACAGAACATCAACGCTCTACTTAGCGGACAACCTGCCGGCACGGTGCTGGAGGGCAACCGACAGATTCCAGTCCGAGTGCAGCTGGCCGATCGCTACCGCAACGACATGGCAGACCTCACCACCCTGCCCTTGCAGGCTCGTGGACAAACCGGCATACCGCTTCAAGAACTGGGTAGCTGGCAGCTAAAGCCAACGGCAGCCGCCATCGATCGTCTTCAAGGCCAACGCCTAAGTACCGTTCAGGCTTTTCTGCAGCCTTTCACCCTACCCGACACCGTACTCAAGCAAATCCAGCAGAAACTGGCGGACCAGGGCTATCAGCCGCCGCCGGGTTATCGGCTAACCATCGGCGGCGCCGCCGAAGAAAGCGCGGAATCCATGGGCAACATCGTGTCGGTGTTTATCTTTTTTGCGCTGGCCATGACCGTAGTGGTCATTTTGTCGCTCAATTCCTTCCGTCAAGCAGGATTGATCGGCATTGTGGCTATTCTTAGCTTCGGGCTGGCCTTACTGGGGCTTAGGCTGTTTGGCCACCCCTTTGGCTACATGGCGTTAATCGGGGCCCTGGGCATGATGGGCCTGGCCATCAACGGCGCAATTATTGTGCTGTCCGCGCTTAAAGCCAGCGAAGCTGCCAGCACCGGCGACACCGAAGCGGTAGTACGCGTAGTCATGGATGCCTCAAGGCATATTGTCTCCACCACGCTGACCACCATTGGCGGATTTATCCCGCTGATCGTCAACGGCGGAAAATTCTGGCCACCCTTGGCCACTGCCATCGCAGGCGGGGTTGCAGGTTCCGCGATTATCGCGCTGTATTTGATCCCCGCCAGCTACGCGGCCATCTGCCGTCGACGCAAAGCCGCGCCGCAACCACAGCCCTACCCCGCCTGATCGGTTTGGCTGTATACACATCGCCCACCCACCCAGGTTTCAAGGACGTTGATACCGCCCAGCGTTTCTGGCGCAACAGTAAGCGGGTCTTGTTCCAACACGACAAAGTCGGCGTATTTACCCGGCTCCAGGCTGCCAACCTCGTGATCGGAATGGCACTGCCAGGCGGCGTCTATGGTCATGGCTCGCAGGGCTGCTGCCGCAGACACCCGCTCCTCCGGCGATAGCAGCTCGTCGCTGCGCCACATGTTGCGCACAACGGCGTTTTCCATACATCGCAGTGGGTTCATCTCTGTCACCGGATCGTCGCTGTGCAAACTCCAGCGTATGCCCTGATCTTCACAGGCTCCGGTTCGGTCCAGTTTGGACGCTTTTTCTAAACCAAAGATATCCTCGACAAAGGCCTTACCCCAGTAGTGCACGTGGCCAATCAAAAAGCTGGGCGAAAGCCCCAACTCAGCCATTTTGTCGATCTGCTCATCGTGCAAAATGCTGCAATGTTCGATACGACAGCGTTTAGCCGCGGGATTCAGCCCCTTGGCCCGAGCTTTAGCAAAGGCGTCAAGTGCACGGTCGATGGCTGCATCACCGTTGGCGTGGACACAGACCGCCCAGCCTTCGCGTAAGCGTCGCTCCACTGCCGCGTCCAAGTCTGCCTTGTCGATATAGGCCATGCCGCGCGCATCGTCGCCTTCCGAGCCTAAAAACGCTTCACGCTGCAATCCGGTTCGCCCCTGATTAGAGCCGTCGGAGACGATTTTCCAGCCGGTGCGGCGCACCCACTCATCGCCTTCACCCCAGACCAGCTTGGCCTCATCCCAGCGGTCAGCCATGGCCTGACTGACGCTATAGCGAAACCGCGCGGTCATGCGCCCACTGTCCCGCATGCGCTGATACACGTCGAGTTCTTTGGCGCCTTGGAACATACCGGTGCCTTGATCGCAAAGGGTAGTGATGCCAACGGCGTTAGCCTGGCCCAGCACGCTGAGGCAGCCATCGGCAATGTTGCCGTTTTTGAGTTTGTTGTTATGCCTAATGACCAAGGCCATGGCAGGGCCAGCCTTCAGTACGCCGTTGGGTTGACCCTGAGCATCCCGGCCGATTTCTGCACCTTGGGGATCAGGCGTGTTGGCGTCAATACCCGCTAGGGACAGCGCCACGGAGTTGCAATAACCCAGGTGCAGTGAGGTGTTGTAAACAAAGACCGGATGATCGGTGCTTACCTGATCCAGCAGATCCCGGGTTAAGTAGTCAGGGCCGCTTTGTAACGACGGATCAAATTGTCTGCCAATGACCCACTCTCCAGACGGGGTTCGAGCCGCTTCTTCGGCCAGCTGCTTCAACGCCTCCTCGGCGCTGGCAAAGCGATTGGGCCCAATATTCGTGAACTCATGCATCATGGCCAAGGGCGGCAGATGCATATGAGGTTCAACAAAGCCAGGCACCACCACCTTGCCCTGCAAATCCAACCGCTGAATACCTTCAGCCGCCTCAGGCGCGTCGTCCAGACTGCCTATCCAGGCTATACGTCCCTCTTCTACCAACATGGCTTGGGCCACCGGCGCCGCAGCGTTCATCGTGATGATGTGCGCTCCGGTCACCAGCACCGGTGCGGGTGCGGGTTGATCCGGTGCCGCCGGCAGTGCGCTGGCTTGTTCCGCCAAATCCACACCGCTCAGACGCAAGGTCTCAGAAAAAACGTTAGCGCAGCAGGGACAGGCGAAGGGATCGGCGCTGTGGTGACGAGGCACCGAATGATCCAGCGCGGTTACGCGTTCACCGGATTCAAAAGGCGTACCCTGTGTGTTGTCGAACATAAAACCTCCCCCCCAAGAACAAAACCAAGAACAAACCAAAGATCAAACCCGAGAACAAAACGCCTGACGAAAACTGGGGGCGCTGCGATGAGCACCCCTTTGCATCCATGGGTAGCGAACGGTCAAGCTATGGCGCTTATTCCCCGCGCAAGGATGGCAATTGATAGCCCTGGGCTTCCAAGTCTGCCCGCACCACCTTCTTGTCCATTTTGCCCGTTGACGTCAGCGGAATGGTGTCAACAAACAGCACTTCGTCGGGGAGCTGCCACTTGGCAAATGCGCTTTCGCAGTGCTTCAGAATGGTTTGCTCGCTCACCTCTTTGCCCGCTTCAGTAATGACCAGGGCCACAGGCCGTTCATCCCATTTGGGGTGCGGCTGGGCCACCACACAGGCCTGCGCTACGCCATCAACACCAACGATGTGATTTTCCAGATCTACCGAAGAAATCCATTCACCGCCGCTTTTTACCAAGTCCTTGGACCGGTCCGCGATAATCAGATACTCCTCGGGATCGATCTTGCCGACGTCGCCGGTAATCAACCAACCGTCGTGGAATTTCTCGGGTTGAGGGTTGTTAAAGTACTCGGAACAAATCCAAGGACCGCGTACCAGAATCTCGCCGACGGTTTCACCATCATGGGGCAAGCGATTGAAATCCTCATCAAAGATATCCAGCTCAAGGCCGGGGATGAGTTGGCCTGCCTTGGCCACGTTTTCGAATTGCTCGTCTTCACTGAGAGACAGCTGCGAGCGCTTCATGACCCGTCGAGATAGCGTTGCCAGGGGCGAGGTCTCTGTCATGCCCCAACCCTGAATCATCTCTACGCCCAGTTCGTCCCAGAACCAGCGAATCAACGATGGCGGCGGCGAGCTGCCCCCACAGGTCAGCCGCGACAGCGACGACAAATCGTAGGAATCAGGGTTGGCTTCATAGAGGCCTTTGACGCCTTGCCAAATGGTAGGCACCCCAGCGGATAAGGTGACTTTTTCATTGACCATCAGTTCCAGCAGGCGGGCTGGATCCATAAACCGATGGGGCATGACCTGCTTGCAACCCAACATCAGGGCCGACCATGGAATGCCCCATCCCATGGCGTGAAACATGGGCACGATGCCGCACACGGTGTCGGTGCCAGACAACCCCATGGAGTCGGTCATGCATTGACTCAAAGTGTGCAGGTATTGGGAGCGGTGCTCGTATTCCACCCCTTTGGGATTACCCGTGGTGCCACTGGTGTAGCACAAGCCCATGGGCGAGTTTTCGTCGATTTGCGGCCACTCATATTCCGTGGGTTGGCCGTCGATAAAGGCTTCGTAGTCGATGGGATCTGGCAGGTCTGTAGACCACCCTTCAAAACCGTCTTCGGTAGCCACCACGATTTTGCGCACGGTAGGAATTTTACCCTTTAGATTTTCCAGTAAGGGCAATACATCCGCATCGACGATGATGATCTGGTCTTCAGCGTGGTTGATGATGTATTCGAGATCTTTTTCTGACAGCCGCACGTTCAGCGTATGCAGCACCGCACCCATGCCCGCGCAGGCATGATAGGCCTCCAAGTGACGCGAGCCGTTCCACATAAAGGTGCCCACACGATCCCCTACCTTGATGCCAGCAGCGGCCAGAGCATGGGCTAGCTGATGTGCGCGGTCCCGAGTTTGCTTGTAGGTTTGGCGACGCACGCCGGTTTCGGTAAGGGTGACGATTTCTTCATTGGGTGCGACTTTGGCGCCGCGGTCCAAAATATTCGACATCAATAGGGGCGTATGTTGCATCGCCATGGCTGCTCTCTCCTCTGAATTTCAGGTTGATCAAAACACCGCTCGAGTCTATCACCCGGCTTTCAGCGGACATAGCCATGCCGCTCTGATGACGAACAGCCGGGCACTTTTTGCCCTCTCCCCAGCTCTATCTGTCGCTGAAGTGGGTTATGCTGGTGCGTTGGGATGGTTTCAAGACCCGTTCTTGGACGCACTTCATCCATTGGTCCAACGGTTCTCTAAACCGGCTCTGTACCTCGAGTATGGGAGGCCCTATCAGCATCAATCGCACCAGTGAAGGTCCAAAAAAGCGCCTGTTCTATGGCTGGGTCGTGGTGATGGTGTCTGCCTTGCTGGGCTTTCTTGGCACAGGCTTCTATTCCTATTCCCGGGGTTTGTTCTTGCCGCACTTGGCAAACACCCTGGATGACGGCAACCGCTTCGGCATTTCCATGGGCTTTTCTTGCGCCGTCATCACCGGAGCGCTGATAGCACCCTATTTGGGCAAATACTTGGACTACGGATCCCCAAGAAAAGTCATGCTGTGGGGTGTGGCCATTGTCTCGGCTTCGTACTTGATGCTGGCTCAGGTATCCAGCCTGTGGCAGTTCTACTTCGTGGTCAGCGTTTGCATGGGACTGGGTATGGCCACTATGGGCGGTCAGGTCTGGCATCGATCGGTCATTAACTGGTTTGATCATTGGCGCGGCCGCGCCATCGCCTTCGCGGTGATGGGGGCTTCGTTGTCCGGCATTGCCATGCCGCCCTTGGTCAATGCAATGATCGAGGCCATCGACTGGCGCAACGCTTACTTGGTTTTTGGCGCAACCACTGCCCTGATGTTGTTCCCGGCACTGTACTTTTTTATGCGCGACCGGCCCGGAGAGATCGGCGAGGTGCGGGACGGCCGCAGCTATGTGGACGCCAATCCGGAAGAAATGGTCGCCATCGAAGAAGACGACGTAGTGTGGACCACCAAGGGACTGCTAAAACATCAGGGTTTTTGGGCCATCAGCGTTATTTTTGGCTCCATGTTCTGTGTTTTTGCAGCGGTGATGCTGCATTTGTTTTCGCATCTGCGCGACATCGGTCTGGATGGCGGCCAAGCAGCCCAAGTGCTGTCCATCACCGCGCTTTTTGCCGCGCTGGGCAAACCGGTGATCGGCTGGCTCTCAGACTTCTTGGGTGCCCGGGTCAGTATTTGGTTGGCGCTGCTCTGCCAAGGCGCCGCACTGCTGTTGTTCAGCGCCGCCAACACCACAATCGCTGCTGTGTTAGCGGGCTGTTTGTACGGCTTTGGCTACTCAGGCATGTCGCCACTGCGCACCTTTGCCATATCCAGCACCTTGGGCAGTCGCTCTTTTGGGGCCGCCGCGGGACTGCTGCGCTTTGTGGAAATGCCTTGGGCTTTGTTGGCTTCCCCCATCGCCGGGTTGATTTACGATCAAACCGGCAGCTATCAGATCGCCTTTCAAGTACTGGCTGGGCTGATGTTGTTTTGCTGTCTGGGCCCGTTCTTTATTGCTGTTGGCGGCAGACGCGAACGGCTACGTCGCAAAGCCGCAGCGTAAGGCATCGCCATGGGGCGGCCGTAAATACGTGACTTAATTCACGCTTTCAAACTTCCCCTGCCGAGTTCCGCCCAAGAACACTCGTTGTTCCCAAACAAACTGTAATAAGTCCGTCCTTCGAGCGTACAACTGGGTACGACCCTGAGAGCGAGACTTACACAGTTTCATGTCCAACAGCGCAGCATTCGCCATCCTCTATCAGGAGTACTACCCCCGGGTGTTCGCGCTCTGCCGGCTATTGCTGCTGACTCGGGACGGCGCCGAGGATGCCGCTCAAGAGACCTTCACCAAGGCCTACAAAAACTTTCGCCAGTACCAGCCTGAACGACCGTTTTGGCACTGGGTCGCCAGCATTGCCCACCACCACTGCATTGATGAGCTGCGCCAACGCAATCGCTGGCAGAACCTCGAGCCGGATGTGGAGGGCGTTCTGGACCACCTAGAGTCGCCAGAGCCAGTAACCCTAGACCTATTGATTTCAGCCCAAGACCAACACCAGGTTCGTAAAGCCATTGATGGGCTGCCGGAAAAATACCGAGTGCCCTTAGTGCTGGCCTACCTGGCACAGCTTAGCTATGACGAAATCGCCGCCCTGCTTGGCATCAGCCGCAATCATGTTGGTGTTCTGCTGCTGCGGGCTAAGGAGCGCCTGCGGGCACAATTGCGCACCACTGGCCTGAGAGACCCCTCATGAATCACCCAACCGAACTGGCTTTGATGCTCTATGCCGACCAGACGCTGCACAACAAGCCCGATCGCAACGGTCCCGAGGCGGTAGCCATAGATCAGCATTTGGACACCTGCCCTGCTTGTCGCCGGGCGGTCGCGGCGCTAAGCCGGGAAACCCATGTACTTAGTCAAGCGCTATCGCTGGAGGTAGCCGCCACGCCCGCGGGCAAGGTTCGCTTTCGTCAGCCCTCGCCTTGGCGGGAGGCCACCCTAACTACTTTTGTCGCCGCCGGGATAACCGCTCTGGTGCAGTGGGGTTGGAAGGCCCTGTTCGAGGAGGCGGCATTGGCCAGCGTGGCCTGGGCCGCCTCGACCTGGATGCCCAGCGTTTACAGCCTGGCTAACGATGTCTTTCTTTTTTTTCAACACAAAGGAGCCGATATGTTCGACAACTATCTCGCTTTAATCCTGGGACTGGCACTCCTTGTACCGCTGGTTGCCTTGGTCAAGGCCCGACCCAAATCCAATATTTTACCGACGTTGCTGATGGCTCTCGTCACAGGCACCGCGTTGCTGGGCATTGCTCCGTCCGGTCACGCCCTGCAGATCATCACGGAAGAACACACTGTGATCATTGAGGCCGAGGAAACCATCGACGATACGGTGCTGATCGCCGCGAGGGATGTCACCGTCCACGGCAAAGTGAACGGCAATTTACTGGTGGCCGCAGAAGATATCGCCGTAACAGGCGTCGTCGACGGCAACTTAATCGTCTTCGCCGACGACATCGAAATCAGCGGCTCGATCCAGGGCATGACGGTCAGTGCAGCGGACTCTCTGGAATTTAACGGCGCCTCTTTGGGCAGCGATCTTTGGCTAGCCGGGGATTCCATTGAACTGGACGAGCAAACTCAGATTGCAGGCAACCTCAGTACTGCCAGCAGCGCTCTGACTTTGGCCAGCAGCGTCACGAAAGATGTCTACAGCGCCGCGGATCGCCTAGTCATTAAGGGGCATGTTGCAGGGGATGTTGAAGCTGTGGCTAGACATATTGAATTGGCGGACACAGCGTCAATAGGCGGCAACTTACAATACCGCAGCTCAAACCAAGAGGAATTGGTTGTCGATGAAAATGCCAGCGTCGCTGGTGACGTTGCATACAAAGGCGAACCCAAGGGTTCAGGAATGCGCCATCACTTCGACTTCTATGACTTTTATTTGTGGAAATTACTGTGGTTTGTCGCCGCCTTTATTGTCGGCTGGATAGCCATCACCTTAATCCCTCGCCTTGGAGATGTGCAGCTCCAGTCTGGCGTAGCCGGCTTGAAGACCGCTGGAATTGGTTTGCTGGCTCTGGTCAGTGCGCCGGTGATGGCGATTGTGGTTGGCATAACCCTGGTGGGGCTGCCGCTATCGTTTATCACCATCGCCTGCTGGTTGGTGGCCTGGTATCTGTCACAGATCGTGCTGGCCTACTACATCGGGCGATCCATCATCGAAAAGCGCCACGACCGACCCGGTTTGGCGGTGGCTCTGCTGCTTGGCTTGCTCATCGTCACCCTGGCCACTAGCCTGCCGCTGTTGGGCGGTGTGTTGGCTTTGCTGGCGACCATTCTTGGCTTGGGTCTGATGGTGGAGCTGTGGCTAAACCGGGACAGCATCACTGGAACTCTGCAATAGCAACACCTGTGCCGATGACGGCTAGGCCGTTAATCCGTGCTGGCGGGCATCACACCTAAGACGCCTTGCTCGATCAGGGCGTCAATCTGTTCTTGGCTGTAACCGACTTCCGCAAGAATTTCGGCACTGTGCTCGCCAAGGCCCGGTGCCGGACGCCGAATGCCCGAGGGAGTTTGATCAAACTGCGCCGCCGGTCTGGGCTGCCGAATGCGACCGGCGATGGGATGGTCGTATTCGTGGATCAGATCATTGGCCAGAATTTGCGGGTGGGTGATGACTTCTTCTCTGGTTAACACCGGCGCTGAAGGCACGCCTTCCGCATCCAGTCGCTCCAACCAATAGGCACTGGTATTGGTGGCCAACACTTCTCCCGTCAGGGACAAACGTTCCGTAGCGTTCACCGCCCGGTCGTTGACGGTCAAAAATCTTGGGTCGTCCAACCATTCCAAATGACCCAAGGCCGTGCACATGCCCCGCCACTCTTTGTCGCTCATGGCCCCCGCAGTGATGTAGCCATCTTGGGTTTGGAAAATCAGGTCTGGGGACAGTTGCGCCCGGGCATTTTTAACTTCCTTGCCCACCAGCGTAAAACCACCCATACCCTCGGGCCACAGATAGGCCACCATGGTGTCCAGCATGGCCAGCCGGATATGCTGGCCCTTGCCCGTGCGCT
>JAYOSS010000038.1:6191-18417 GCA_038139355.1 Gammaproteobacteria bacterium | reverse complement strand
CTGCACGACTATTCTGTATGAGGGCAAGCCAGTCAGAACGCCGGACGCTGGAGCGTTTTGGCGGGTGCTGGCGGAACATCGGGTGAAAAGTTTTTTTGTGGCGCCCACCGCCTTTCGCGCCATGCGCAAAGAAGATCCGGATTGTGCCCTACTCAAGCAATACGATATTTCCAGTCTGAAGTATCAATTTGTGGCGGGCGAACGCTTGGATCCCCCCACCTATCATTGGCTGAAAGAGCATCTCGATGTGCCCGTGATTGACCATTGGTGGCAGACCGAAACCGGGTGGTCCATCTGCGCCAACATGGCTGGTATCGAGCTGCTGGAATCCAAGGCCGGTTCCTGCACCCTGCCAGCCCCGGGCTGGGATTTGCGGATATTGGATGCGGATGGTCAGGAAGTTGGACCCAATCAAGAAGGCGCCATTGTGGTTAAGGCGCCGCTGCCGCCCAGCGCCTTTCCCACGGTTTGGAATGACCATCAGCGTTTTGAGGACAGCTATTGGAGTGAATACCCCGGCTTCTACCTCACCGGCGACGGTGGCTATCGTGATGAAGATGGCTACGTCTTTGTCATGGGGCGCACCGATGATGTGATCAACGTAGCTGGGCATCGACTGTCCACGGGCCGAATAGAAGAGGTGGTCGCCGAGCACCCAGCGGTAGCGGAATGTGCGGTAGTTGGCATCGCCGATGCCGAGAAAGGACAGGTGCCCGTGGGTTTGTTACTGATGAAAGACGGCGTGAATCAGGATTTGGAAACTTTGCAAACGGAACTGATACAGGCGGTGCGAGCTGCAGTTGGCCCCATAGCAAACTTCAAGCGAGCCCTCGTGGTGCCACGGTTGCCGAAGACCCGTTCTGGCAAGATCTTGCGCCAGGTGATTCGTAAAATGATCGACGGCCAGGAATATTCCGTGCCCTCAACCATCGACGATCCCGGTATTGTGGATGAATTGCACGATACCCTGGCAAAAAACGGTTGGCTAAGCTGATTAGCCCGGGCACAGTTTTCAGTTCCCGCAGTTTTGCCGTTGGCTGCAAAGTCAGCGGTTGCGGGCTGGGGCAGAGTGAAGTCGGCAGCCGGAATGGCGTCAACACAGACAGGAGATAGAACACCAGCATGATCATTATGCAGGGCAGTATTCCCATCAAATCGGGTCAGTTTGAACGCGCAGAACAAATGGCCCAAGAGCTGACAGCAGCGGCGTTAAGTGAAGAGGGTTGTCTTACCTACGAGTTTTATCGAGGTTTGGGCGACGCCGATACGCTGGTGCTTTTTCAAGAATGGGCGTCTATGGAGGCGCTAAGAGAACATTTATCCACGCCCCATGTAGAGGCTTTCTTGCGTGGTCTGCCGGAAATTTCCACAGGCGGCATCTCCACCCGTCGCTACATAGTGCAGGAAGTGGAGCAGGCCGAAGCCGTGGTGGTGGTGGAAAAGCCTCGGATCATTCACTAGCTCGTCAGCCCAGCGAAGCTTAATCCGATTCGGATTCCTCGGCCTCTTGAGCAGCGTTGAATTCACGCAACTTGCGGACATACAGCGCCGTAATGCCACACAAGGACAGGGCGAAAAACAGTTCCGCAACACCCCAGTAAAACAGCGCCGGGTCGAAGACTGTTAACACGCCGTGGATAAAATACAGGGTGCTGATCAAACAGAGAAAGAACATTCCCTTAAGCTGACCTCGCATGGCGCTGGGTAAGGTCACCAGCAGCGGCAAAATTTGCAGACCAAACCAAACGCTGTTGAGCGCCATGGTGGGTAAAGGGTCGAAGAAAAACTGCCGAAGGCCGGTAACTCCAATCAACGATCCGACCATCACAAAGGTTAAAAACAACCATCCTTGCATCAGTTTGCCTCTGAGTTTTGCAGTCGCTTAGCCAGCTCGGCCAGTTGTTGCCCGGCGCTTTGTGCCAATGCCTCTTCCGAAGCCGACAAGTTGCCGCCCTGTTCCTTGCCCTGTAGGTGAGTGACCCCATAAGGCGTGCCGCCGGTTTGGGTCTGATTCAATTCGGGCAGACTGTAGGGCAGGCCCTGAATCAGCATGCCGTGGTGCAGCAACGGAATCATCATGGACAGCAGAGTGGATTCCTGACCGCCGTGTAAGGACGCAGTGGAGCAAAAAACGCTGGCAGGCTTGCCAACCAAGTGATTGCCCACCCAGAGGTCAGCGGTGGTGTCGATAAAGTACTTCAGTGGCGCTGCCATGTTGCCAAAGCGGGTGGCACTGCCCAACGCCAGAGCGCTACAGCCTGCCAGGTCTTCCTTGGTGCAGAAAACCGCGCCGTCGTCTGGAACGCTGGGTTCGGTGCGTTCGGTGACAGCGCTGACCGGCGGCACCGTGCGAATTCTGGCTTCTATGCCACTGACCTTGTCCACGCCTCTGGCCATGTGCATGGCCAAATTTTGTGTACCCTGAGTGCGGGAGTAATAAAGAATCAGAACGTATGGTGTGCTCATAGCAAGTCCAACAAATTTTCTGGTGGTCGGCCGATCACCGCTGCGTCGTCCCGGGTAATGATGGGTCGCTCAAGCAAAATGGGGTGCTCGGCAACGGCTTTGCGGATTGTGTCGTCGGAAACGTTTTCGCCAGCCAAGCCCAAACTGGAAAACTCCGCCTCCTTAGTTCGAACCATTTGGCTAATGGGCAGATTGAGTTTCTGCTCTAAAGCCCGCAGTTCCTCAACAGTGGGCGGGTTCTTGAGGTACTCGATCACTTCAGCTTTGATTCCACGCTCGTTGAGCAGCGCCAATGCCTGGCGTGATTTCGAGCAGCGAGGATTGTGATAGATGGTAAACGTCGTCATAAGCCTAGGTTGTCCAAAACGATGCGCAGAGTATAGGCATGTGGCTGCGGGATTCACATGAAGAAGACGCAGCTACGCCGAAGATTTGATACCGAGAGACAAATACAGAAGTCGGTTATGGATAACGCATGCATCGTTCAACGTTGGCCTAAGTTGGGCCATGGCCTGATGGTCATGCTGTTAATGGGTGGTCTATTGGGCTGTGCTGATGCCGGTCCCGAAAACCCCCTGCGGCTGGCCAATGGGCAAGTCACCAGCCCAGAGCTTTGGCAGGGTCAATGGGTGCTGATCAACTACTGGGCGGAATGGTGCGGGCCGTGTCGCGAAGAGGTGCCGGAATTGAATCACTTGAACGCCTCGGACCCTCAGCTCACGGTCTACGGAGTGAATTACGACTACTTGCGAGGGGCAGAATTGCAGGTCTCTATCGATACTCTTGGCATTGAGTTTGAGACGTTGCTCGACGACCCCCAGGTGTTGCTGGGTTATGAACGAGCAACGGTTTTGCCTATGACGGTTTTGCTGGCCCCGGACGGCGCACTGCATGCGGTGCTGGTCGGTCCCCAGACCGAGGAATCATTGCGACGCGCTCAAGCTGAAGCCGCGTCCTCAGTGGTTAGCATGCCAGCAGCTAAACGACTTTAGCCAGGACCTCAGCCAACGGCACTTCTAGGGTCTCGTCGGCGCGACGCTGACGGTATTCCACCAATCCATTTTTCAGCCCGCGGTCACCGATGACGACCCGGTGGGGTATGCCGATCAAATCGGCGTCAGCAAATTTCACCCCGGGACGCTCGGCGCGATCATCTAGCAGGACTTCGATGCCCGCTGCCGTCGCTTGGGCATACAGCTCTTCCGAAGCGGCCTTGACGGCTTCAGATTTCTGCCCGTTCAGCGCAATGACGTGCAGTTGAAACGGTGCCAGGGGCGTGGGCCAAGCGATGCCGTTGTCGTCGTGATTTTGCTCAATGACCGCAGCAACCAAGCGTGTTACACCCATGCCATAGCAGCCCATGATGGGGATGACGCTATTGCCGTCCTGATCTAAGACCGAGGCCTGCATGGGTTCACTGTAGGCGCGATCGAGCTGGAATATGTGGCCCACCTCGATGCCCCGCAAAAACTGGATGTTGCCGTTACCGTCGGGTGCGACATCGCCTTCGACAACGTTTCGCACATCCACAATTTGTTCAGGATTCAGGTCGAGATCCCGGCCCCAGTTCACCCCGCGCAAATGCACGCCGTCTTCGTTAGCACCGCATACAAAATCAGCAACGGCGGCGGCACTGGCGTCCACGATAAACGGAATGTTGCAGTTCACCGGACCTAGCGAACCGACGCTGGCTCCCATAGCCTGCTTGATGGCGTCTTCCTGAGCGAACGTGAGTGGCGCTTTGACCCCAGGGATTTTGTTGGCTTTGATTTCGTTTAGCTCGTGGTCACCGCGCAAAATAATGGCGATAAGACCGCTAGGGTTGTCCGCGCCATCACCTTCTACCACTAGGGTTTTCAGGTTTTGGGCAGTGGGTAGATTCAGTTGCTCAGCCACCGCTTGAATGGTTTTGGCGTTGGGCGTGTCCACCCGGCTCAATGTCTCCACACCCGGTTGGGCGGGCTCTGGCCGTTGGGCGGCAGCTTTTTCTAAGTTTGCGGCATAGCTACCGGTATCACTGTAGGCGATGGTGTCTTCCCCGGACTGGGCCAGCACGTGGAATTCGTGGGAGTTATCGCCGCCGATATTGCCCGTGTCTGCCTGCACTGCGCGGAACTCCAGCGCCATCCGCGTCAGGATGCGCTCGTAGCAGCGAAACATTTCATCGTAGGTGGCGTTAAAACTCTCTTGGTCCAAGTGGAAGGAGTAGGCGTCCTTCATGGTGAACTCCCGGGCACGCATCACGCCAAAGCGTGGCCGTCGTTCATCACGAAACTTGGTTTGAATCTGGTAAAAATTCACCGGTAGCTGGCGGTAGCTGTGAATTTCCCGGCGGAACAAATCCGTGATCACTTCTTCGTGAGTGGGCCCCAAGCAAAAATCCCGCTCGTGGCGATCTTGCATGCGCAACATTTCGTCGCCCATTTTTTGCCAGCGGCCGGTTTCGATCCATAGCTCTGCAGGTTGAACTACAGGCATGGACACCTCTTGGGCACCGCTGCGGTTCATTTCTTCACGAATAATGGTTTCGATCTTTCGCAACACCCGCAAACCCAGGGGTAGCCAGGTGTACAGGCCACTGGCCAGTTGCCGAATCAATCCGGCTCGCAGCATAAGGCGGTGACTGATGACATCGGCGTCAGCGGGGTCTTCTTTGAGCGTGGGTAGAAGTAGGGCGGATTGGCGCATGGTGTCAGGACTTCTTATGGACGTGGTTGGAGAAACGCATTAGACACAAAGGCAGGCGCTGACCACAAGCGCGCCGTGGATAAATGTCAGTGGTCCAAGGTTCCGGCGTGAGAGAGTGGGCTGATTCGGTGCACAAAAAAGCCGGCGTTAAGCCGGCTTTTCGCATGTGTCGTCTTAGCTAGGTTAACTAGACGATCATGTCCTTGAGCTTTTTCAAAGCAGTGACACGCACGCGAGTGGTGGCTGGCTTTGCAGGGATGACGATTTCTTCGCCAGTCGCTGGGTTGCGGCCCATGCGCTTCTTGGTTGCTGGTCGCTTGGCAGCCTTGATCTTCAGCAGACCTGGCAAGGTGAATTCACCGGCAGAGCGCTTGCGAATGTGGCGCTCAATCACGGACTCCAACTCATCCATTACCGAGCTTACTTGGGCTCGAGACAGATTGGTGTTCGTTGCAATTTCGTTGAGGATAGCGGTCTTGGTCATCTTGGTTTTGATGCCAGGAGCTTTCTTTACAGGAGCTGCTGCTTTCTTAGCAGGTGCTTTCTTAGCGGGAGCTTTCTTTGCTGCTGCTTTTTTAGCAGGAGCCTTTTTAGCAGGTGCTTTCTTTTTTGCCGGAGCTTTTTTTTGCGTAGCCATAATCGTAATGATCCTTTATCTCTGAATTAAACAGCGTAATTCCGCTCAACCTTGGAATTGGTGTTACCCAAGACCCGGCGGGGTTTTAGCGCGTCTCTCTCTCAGTTCACGTAAACCTGCACCCGACCGCCTGGTACGATCAAAATCCATCCAAGTCCAGCTGAACACTAATAAAAATGGTTAGTTCGTGGTACTGCTACAAACGGCCAATTTCATGAGCAATCATCCTCAACTGAGCAAGCGGTGGCGTTGCTCAATCCGCTCCGGCTTCAGTTGCGGACTTGGAAACCTTCTGACCCCTGAGGCCACGCATTGGTTTACGCATCAATTCCTAGGAATTGACGGCGGTTTTATAACGGAACAAATTACCGGTCGCAACAAAAAAGCCGCTAAATCACTGTATTTTTGCTGTCTTTTTTTAGATCATGCGCGACCTCTACAAAATGACAACGAGGCTACCAGACAGTCATATGCCGATTTATGAATATCGTTGCGAGCAATGCGGTCACGAGTTGGAAGCGGTGCAAAAAATCAGTGAGGCCCCCTTGGTCGAGTGTCCGGCTTGTTCCGAGCAAGCTCTGAAGAAGCGAATATCCGCTGCTGGATTCCGATTGAAGGGTGGCGGTTGGTACGAAACCGACTTTAAATCCGGTAAAAAGAAAAACGTTTCCGGCTCGGACAGCAGCTCTAGCAGTGCCGGAGCAAGCAGTGATTCAGGCAGTTAACAACGACGCACAGCTTGGTTCCCAGACGACGCCATACATCTGATGTTTGTGTGCTCAGTGTCAGCGGGTATTGATGCCGACGTCACAAGCAACCTGTTCCATCAACACATTTCATTAATACAAAACAAGGTAACGCTATGCGCAGCCACTATTGCGGCGACATAAGAGCCAGTGAGTCCGGCGAAGAAGTAGAGATATATGGTTGGGTGCATCGCCGCCGAGATCATGGCGGAGTGATTTTTCTCGATATCCGGGATCGCACCGGTGTGTTGCAAGTGGTGTTCGACCCAGATGAGGAAGTGAGCTTTGCCTTGGCGGATTCGGTGCGTAACGAATACGTGCTCAGGGCGAAGGGTAAGGTCAGACCTCGCCCAGAGGGCACGGTGAATGCAGACATGCCTACCGGCGAAATCGAAGTGCTGGGCAAAGAGCTGGTCATTCTCAATGCGGCCAAGACGCCACCGTTCCAGTTGGACGAACACTCTGACGCCGGCGAAGACGTGCGCTTACGCTATCGCTACATGGACTTGCGACGGCCAGAAATGCAGCAGCGCATGCAGGCGCGGGCGCAAATCACCAGCGCCGTGCGTTGCTATTTGGAAGAGCACGGTTTTTGGGATGTGGAAACCCCCACCCTCAGCAGAGCAACCCCAGAAGGCGCGCGTGATTATTTGGTACCCAGTCGCACCCATCCAGGAGAGTTCTTCGCGCTGCCGCAATCGCCCCAAGTCTATAAACAGCTGCTGATGGTCGCTGGCATGGACAAGTACTATCAGATCGCGCGCTGCTACCGAGACGAAGACCTGCGCGCAGACCGGCAGCCAGAATTCACGCAAATTGATATTGAGGCGTCTTTTGTTAGCCAGGCTGACATCATGAACCTTACTGAAGGCATGCTGCGGCAACTGTTTAAGCGCGTGCTGGATGTGGATCTGCCGGAATTCCCCGTGCTCACTTGGGCTGAAGCCATGCGTGATTTTGGCAGCGACCGACCGGATCTGCGTAACCCGCTGCGTCTGGTGGATGTGGCTGACCTGTTTACCCATGTCGAGTTCAAGGTGTTCAACGGCCCGGCCAACGATCCCAAGGGTCGTATCGTTGCGCTGCGCGCCCCCGGCGCTGGTTCGCTGTCGCGCAAGGTAATCGACGATTACACCAGCTTCGTTGGACGCTACGGCGCCAAAGGCTTGGCCTATATAAAGGTCAACGATCTGAATGCCGGCCCGGAAGGATTGCAGTCACCCATTCTTAAGTTCATCCCCGACGATGTGATCGCCGCGGTTCTGGAACGTGTAGGCGCGCAAAGTGGTGATCTGGTTTTCTTCGGCGCCGACACCGCCAAAGTGGTCAACGATGCCATGGGCGCATTGCGAGGCGAGTTAGGCAGTGATCTGGGCATGCTTGAAGATCAATTCCGCCCCTGCTGGGTCGTGGATTGGCCCATGTTTTCCGAGGACCGTGACGGCTCCTTCAGTGCCGAGCATCACCCCTTCACTCGGCCCACCTGCACCCCAGATGAGTTGTTGAGCAATCCCGCTGGCGCTCAGGCCGCGGCTTATGACGTGGTGCTTAACGGCTACGAATTGGGCGGCGGATCCTTGCGGATTCATGACAACGAAATGCAAAAAGCCGTTTTTGACGTGTTGGCGATGGACGCAGCAGGTCAAGAAAAGTTCAGTTTCTTGCTAGACGCTTTGCAGTACGGCTGCCCCCCTCATGGTGGGATTGCCTTGGGTCTAGACCGCTTGGTCATGCTGATGACCGATACCCAGTCCATTCGTGACGTGATTGCATTCCCGAAAACCCAAAGTGCATCTTGCGTCATGATGGCGGCGCCAGGCACCGTAGAGGATCAGCAGCTCAAGGATCTTCATATACGCTTGCGGGGTCCGGTCAATGTGGCGGTGGAAACCGACAGTGATCAAGCAGGCCAATAGCGTCTGTTAGCCCAGCAGGTCAAAGATCGGATAGAGAACTGAGAAAGATCGGACAAAAGACCGGACAAAAGAACCGATAAAAGAACGGGTTAACAAGGCAACAGAGCAGGCTGAAACGGCTAAGAGGCATCGGATGCAGGCGCATCGATCTTGATTCCCTTGGATGCAGAAAAAGGTCGGTAAACTCGGCATAGGTCGGCAAGGCATGGTTCATCAGGATATGCTGGCGTAACACAAGGATTCGGAGACAGGTATGGCAGGGCACAGTAAATGGGCCAACATCAAGCACCGCAAAGCAGCTCAGGATAAGAAGCGCGGCAAGCTCTACACCAAGTTGATTCGCGAGATAACCGTCGCCGCAAGATTGGGTGGTGGGGTGGTTGACGACAATCCGCGGTTGCGTGCAGCTGTGGATAAGGCGCTGAGTGCCAACATGCCCAAGGACACCATTGAGCGAGCCATTGCCCGGGGCGCCGGAGGAGGCGAGGGTAACGATGTCGAGGAACTGGTATACGAAGGCTATGCCAGTGGTGGCGTCGCCGTACTGGTAGAGGCGATGACAGATAACCGCAATCGCACCGTTGCCGAGGTTCGCCATGCCTTTAATAAATATGGTGGCAACTTGGGAACGGACGGGTCCGTGGCCTATCTGTTCACGCGACAGGGCGTCATCAACTTTGCGCCCGGCGCTGATGAAGAAGCGCTGATGGATGTGGCTCTGGATGCAGGCGCTGAAGACATCGAAGGCGATGAGGATGGCGGCATTACCGTCACCACCCCTTGGGAGTCCTTAAATCAAGTTGTTAGTGAGCTGACCGAAGCCGGTTTTGAACCCGATCATTCAGAAGTGACCATGGTCGCTTCCACCACCAGTGCCTGTGAAGTAGAGCAGGCCCGCAAGGTGCTCACCCTTATCGATGCCCTAGAAGACCTAGACGATGTGCAAGAGGTCTACAGCAACGGAGAATTCCCTGACGATGCCTATGCCTAGGCAATCTGGTGAATCGGGCTGATCCGGTGCCGTCAGCGCCATATCGTATTTTGGGCATTGACCCCGGGTCGCGTCTGACCGGCTACGGGGTTATCGAAATAACCAACAGAAAAGTGCATTACGTAGCTAGTGGCTGCATCAATGCCAAAGATCAGGAGCTGCCTGCTCGGTTGGGAACCATCTACCGCGGCGTCGCCCAGATCATTGCCGAATTTCAGCCAGCGGAATTTGCCGTGGAATCGGTGTTTATGGCGAAAAACGCCGCCTCTGCCTTGAAGCTGGGCCAAGCCAGAGGCGTGGCCATTGCGGCAGCGGTGGCCAGCGATCTGCCGGTGTTTGAATACGCGGCGCGACAGGTGAAGCAGGCCACCGTGGGCACGGGCCGGGCCAACAAAGAACAGGTTGCTCATATGGTCAGAGTGTTGCTGAATTTGCCCGGCGTTCCCCAGGCGGATGCCGCCGACGCTCTTGCGATTGCTCTGTGCCACGTCAATACTGCCTCGCTAAGCGCAACGTAAAGGCACCTACATTGATCGGCAGGCTTACAGGGAACCTGGTACTTATCGAGGGCAATCAGCTTCTGCTTGATGTGGCCGGTGTGGGTTATGAAGTGGATGTGAGCGCCGCTGTGTTGGCCAAAAGCCCTCAACCCGGTACCCAGTTGACGATGTTTACTCATTTTGTGGTTCGCGAAGAGGCGCAATTGCTCTTTGGTTTTGCTGACCAGCGCGAGCGGGATCTGTTTCGGGCGTTTATCCGAATTAACGGCGTGGGTCCTAAGATGGCGCTGGCGTTAATCTCTTCCATCAGTCCGGCGAACTTGTTCAGCGCTGTTCAGGCCAACGAAATCGGCGTGCTGACACAGGTGCCAGGCGTCGGTAAAAAGACCGCGGAACGGCTGATGGTGGAACTCAAGTCAAGACTCGATACGCTGTTGCCCGAAGGCCTAGCCGCAGCGGTAACATTACCCCCGTCAGCGGATCGGGCAGCTGGACGCGAAGCCGAAGACGCGCTGATGGCTCTGGGCTATAAAGCCCATCAGGCCGCCGAAGCAGTGCAGCAAGCCCAGCAGGCCCTCAGCGATAAGGCCCCGCTGGACACAGAACAATTGGTGACTTGGGTCCTGCGTAGCATGGCAAGAGGAAGCTAATGGCTATCGAACCAGATCGATTTATCTCTCCGACTCAAGACAGCAGCGATGCTGGCTTTGATCGCGCTCTGCGCCCAGAGCGGCTAGCGGAATACATTGGTCAGGCGGCGGTGAAAGAGCAGATGGAGATCTTTGTTCAGGCCGCCCGAAAGCGCCGCGAAGCCTTAGACCACACCCTAATTTTTGGCCCCCCAGGACTGGGTAAGACCACCTTGGCCAACATACTGGCGCGAGAAATGGGCGCGTCACTGAAGTCCACGTCGGGTCCGGTGCTCGAAAAAGCCGGCGACTTGGCCGCCATGCTGTCGAATCTGGATGCCGGGGACGTATTGTTCATCGATGAGATTCATCGGCTGAGCCCAGTGGTGGAAGAAATCCTCTATCCCGCCATGGAGGATTTTCAGCTCGACATCATGATTGGTGAAGGCCCTGCCGCGCGCTCGCTGAAACTGGAGCTACAGCCGTTTACTCTGGTGGGCGCCACCACTCGGGCCGGGCTGCTCACCAGCCCACTACGCGATCGCTTCGGCATTGTTCAGCGCTTGGAGTTTTACAGCGTGGACGAACTGTCAGAAATCGTGACCCGTTCTGCGAACAAGCTCGGCTTGCCTATTGAAGCTGCTGGAGCCGCTGAAATATCCCGCCGATCTCGGGGCACGCCGCGTATCAGCAATCGATTGCTGCGCCGGGTGCGGGACGTTGCGGAAGTAAAAGGTGATGGCGTAGTAACTGCAGAACTGGCGGATGAAGCCTTGGATTTGCTGAACGTGGATAAGCAGGGTTTTGATGCCATGGATCGGCGTTTGTTGCTGGCGATTATCGATCGTTTTGCCGGCGGGCCTGTTGGGCTAGACGCCCTGGCCGCGTCCATTAGCGAAGAGCGGGGCACCATCGAAGACGTGCTGGAGCCTTATCTGATTCAGCAGGGCTATTTGATGCGAACTCCCCGGGGCCGAGTGGCTACAGCCAAAACCTATTTACACTTTGGTTTGACCGTGCCAGAACGCAGTGTCCAGCTTGACGAGCAAAAAGCGGCAACAACTCAAGGCTCCATGGACTTCAGTGCCTCGGCGGATGGAAGTCACAACGAGGAATAGCCGGAGACTCGCCCCCATCAACCCAGTCACCATGCACACCCACAGGACGAGAACATGAACCAACCACTATCCGTATTTGAACTGATCGCCAACGCCAGTGTGCTGGTGCAACTGGTGATGGGATTACTGGTGCTGGTGTCAGTGGTGAGCTGGATGATGATCTTTCAGCGCTGGGCTGTGCTGCGTCGAGCCAGACAAGAAATCGATGCCTTTGAAGATCACTTTTGGTCGGGCATCGATTTGCGCGCTCTGTATCAAGAGCTGTCCGAAGAAGAACAGCTTACGGGGATTGAAGGTCTGTTCGTGGCCGGGTTTCGTGAATACAACCGTTTATCCGAGCAGCCTGGGGTGGATCCAGACGCCATCATGCAGGGTACCCAGCGTGCCATGCGGGTGGCGTTGTTGCGGGAAGAAGCACGGTTAGAAACCCATTTGCCCTTTCTTGCCACGGTGGGTTCCACCAGTCCCTACGTGGGCTTGTTGGGCTCGGTTTGGTGAATCATGTTTTTTTTTTTCTCATTGGCCTTTTTGAACG
>JAYOSS010000038.1:0-6181 GCA_038139355.1 Gammaproteobacteria bacterium | reverse complement strand
GTTTGGGGCATCATGAATTCCTTCCGCTCCTTGGCCAATATGACCCAAGCTACCCTGGCGTCGGTGGCTCAGGGCATTTCGGAAGCATTGATATCCACAGCCATGGGGTTGTTCGCGGCCATACCCGCGGTGATTGGCTACAACCGCTTTTCCGCCAACGTGGACAGTTTGATGAAGCGTTATGAAGGCTTCAGTGACGAAGTGAGTGCGATTTTGCATCGGGCAGCCCACGCCCGTCGCGACCAAGAGTAAAGCATCAGGTGATTTGCCAGACCCCGAGAATCTGGGTCCTTTGACAGACAGGAATCAGTCATGAGTCAACGTCGTAAGCCCATGTCAGAAATTAACGTCGTGCCCTATATCGACGTAATGTTGGTCTTGCTGGTTATTTTTATGGCCACGGCACCCTTGCTAACACAGGGGGTGCAAGTGGACCTGCCCCAGGCACCGTCAAAATCCATCGATACACAAGAACCTGATCCACTGGTGGTGTCCATGCGCAAAGACGGTGCGCTGTTCCTGAATGTTGGGTTGGCGGATCGAACCAAAAAAGAAGAGGACGGCACGCGCGTGACCATTTTCTCTTTGAGCGAGCAAGCAGGCAAAGTGCTGCGCGCTCGGGGTGATGTGCCGGTTTACATCAAGGCCGATGCATCACTGGCCTATGGCGAGGTCGTCCGGGTCATGACCGTATTGCAGCAAGCTGGGGCCTCCAGTGTCGGCTTGATTACCGATCCGCCAAGTCTCGAGGGCTAAGGCACCATGACCGCCATCAAAGCCTACGCCCTACCACTGCTAGCGGCCTTGATCGTTCACGGTCTGGTGGGGTTCTTTGTGGTTCAAGGGTTTAGCGTCGCTGACGATGTTGCACAGGTCGTCACGCCAAAGGTTGTGAATGCCCGCTTAATGGTGGTTGAACAACCTAAGGCCAAGCAACAGCCAACGGTTACCAAACCTCGGGCAAACGCCCAAAGACGGTTGGAGCAGCAACAGCAGGCTGATAGACAAGCTGCCCAAAAAGCCAAAGATTTAGCCCAACAACAGGCTGCCGCTGCTGCCCAAGAGCAGAAAAAGCAGCGGGAGCGGGCTGAGGCTCAGCGCCAGCAAGACCTGGAGGCCCAGCAACGACGCCAGCGCCTGGCGGCCCTGGGGGACTTGGCTGAGGACTCATTGCAGCGCTCTTTAGAGGCAGAAGCCGAACAAATGCAAGAAGACCTGAATGCCCCTCAAGTGAGCAGTTACCAGGCCGGTATTTATCAGTTAGTGCGCGACAACTGGAGCCGCCCGCCAAGCGCGCGCAATGGTATGCAGGCGCGGTTCTTGGTGGAGCTGATTCCTAACGGCGAGCTGTTGTCGGTTGCTCTGGTGGAGGGCTCTGGTAGCTCGGCTTTCGATCGTTCAGCCGAACAAGCCATTCGACAGGTTCGGCGATTTGAAGTGCCTGACGATAACGCCCTGTTTGAAGCCAACTTTCGCCGCTTCTATTTTCTCTTTCGACCGGAGGATCTGTTACGGTAAAGGGGCCGCGCGGCGCGCGCTCTGTCCACCAAAACGAAGCCTCAAATGTTGATGATTTTTGTAAGCCGGTCTTTTGACACTCTGCGTATTGCTCTAACGGCTTTAGCCATACTGGCCGCCAGCACCGTGTCAGCAAATCTGGACACCATCATTATTGACCAGGGTGTCGATAACCCCATTCGCATCGCAGTGGTTCCCTTTGCGCTGGATGAGCAATTGGATGGGCAGCAAAATCCGGCCAGTCTGATCGGTTTTGATTTGGCTCGCAGCGGCCAGTTCGACCCGGTGGCAGTAGAAAACATGCTGTCCTATCCCAGCAACGCTAATGAGGTGTTTTTCCGGGATTGGCGCTTGCTCGAGACGGCATATCTGGTTATCGGCAGCGCCCAGATCAATCCGGCTGGCCAAGTTGATATCCGTTATCAACTCTTTGATGTGGCCACCCAATCGGAACTGCAAAACGCCAGGTTTGTGATCGCCCAGGATCAGTGGCGCGACGTGGGTCATAAAATTTCGGACTTGGTATACGAAGAAATAACCGGCGTTCGCGGAGCCTTTAGCACCAAGATTTTGTACGTACTTGCCGAGGGTGCCGGCACTCAGCAACCTCGTTATCGACTGCAAATCGCCGACGCGGACGGTCAACGTCCGCGTACCTTATACAGTTCAGATCAGCCCATCCTGTCCGCGAGCTGGTCGCCGGATGGCTCCCGGGTGGCCTATGTGTCCTTTGAGACAGGTCGGCCCAGCATTGTGTTGCAGAATGTGGACGGCAGCGGCCGTCAGCGGCTAACGAGCTTTCGTGGTATTAACGGTTCGCCCGTGTTCTCTCCCGACGGTCAACAGCTAGCCTTGGTGCTGTCTCGCAGCGGTGACCCAGAAATATTCCTGATGAATTTGCAAACCGGCAAACTGCGGCGCATTACCCGCCATCCGGCCATCGACACCGAACCGTCCTGGTCGCCAGACGGTAAGTATTTGGTTTTCACCTCGGACCGTGGCGGTAGACCGCAAATTTATCAGCTGGAACTGGCGACTAACTTTCTTGAGCGCCTGACCTTTGTCGGGGACTACAACGCCCGAGCGCGTTTGCTACCCGACGGCAGGCACTTGGTTTTTGTGCATCGCCGCAACGGCGTCTTTCACATTGCCTGGCAGGATTTGCAGGAAGATCGCCTGCTGGTACTGACGCAATCCGATCTGGATGAATCGCCCTCATTAGCCCCCAACGGAGCCATGTTGATTTACGCCACACAAGATCGGGATAAAGGCATCCTCGCCGTGGTCTCCATCGATGGCCGGGTGAAGTACCGCTTGCCATCGTCGACAGGCGATGTGCGCGAGCCCGCCTGGTCGCCGTTTTTACCCAGTGTCGTAGAGCCCCTGGGCGACAGGTAGCGCGCCGACGCGCGCTAAAAACCTTTGTTGCCTCGGGCATCGGCCGATGCCTTGGCTTGGGGCGCCAGTAACTGAGTAGTTTTTCCACTTATAAGCGCAGGCAAATGAGCGTTTTTTGGGTAAACTTGCGGCCCCAAAGAATGAAGTAGTCACATCACATTAGGAGTTAGGGATGCGCATTCAAGAAAAATTAACGAATCTGGTAGGTGTCCTGATCAGCGCTTTGATCATCTCGGGTTGTGCCAGCACCGCCACAGAACCTGTAGAACAACAGCCGGCTGAAGAGGTCGTTGAGGCCATTGAGGTTGTGGAAGTGCAAGAAGCCGCACCGACACTGGCAGCAGATAACCGAACGGCGTTGGATGCGTCTGGCAATCCTGTTTCCCGAACCTTTTACTTTGATTTTGACCAGGCAGTTGTGAGTCCTGCGGACTTTGCTGCGCTGGAAGTGCATGCCCAAATTTTGCGTGCAAACCCCAACCGTCGCGTTGTGGTTGCCGGTCACTGTGACCAGCGTGGTACTCGCGAGTACAACCTGGCCTTGGGTGAGCGCCGTGCCAAATCCATCAGCGCGATTTTGATCGGCGCCGGTGTGAGTGCGCGTCAGATTGAAGAAGTCAGCTACGGCGAAGAGCAATTGGCCGATCCAGCCAACAACAATCGTGCTTGGGCCCTCAATCGCCGGGCAGTGGTTAGCTACCGCTAATCGGGTCAAGACCACCGGATTTTTATGTACGACGCCAAGGAGCAAACGACAGCCTGCGAATACTGGCCCCATGGGCTGCGCAGGCTGGCTCTCAGCTCCCTGATCTTCGCCACAGCGAGCACTTTCGCCGCGGTGCCGGTAGAGGACTCGCTGTTACGAGCGGCAGCTCAACTGGATACCCGGACCTACAGTGAGGCTGAGGAGGCAGATTTATGGAGCCGTGCTGGCCAAGCCGTGGACAGCCCCTCCAGCGATGCGCCGCTGCTGTACCAAGTACAAGTATTGCAGCAGCAGGTGAGAGAGCTCAGCGGATTAGTAGAAGAACAGGCCTACCTGATTAAAAAATTGCAGCAAGACCAGCGCCAGCAATATGTAGACTTGGACAGACGCCTGATGGCATTAAACCCCAATCGACCGACGCCGGGTCCAGCGCCGATTCCTGAGTCTGGCACAACCGCCGTCCCAGGTTCTATAACGGCCCCCACACAAGGTCCCATACAAGGCGCTGGACAAGTATCGAATCAAACAGCCAGCTCAGAACCGCTTGCACAAGGTGCTAGTGGTCCGTCCGGCAGTTCGGTTGGGCCGACAGAACCTGTGGTGGCACTAGCGTCCCAACCCCCGATTGCCGCGGTAGCACCCAAGCCCACCAATGAACGTGAGGCTTACGCACAAGCCATCGAGTGGATGCGAGGCAAGCGCTTTGCCGAATCAACCCAAGCTTTGGAAAATCTGATCGTCGACTATCCCAACGGTCAGTTCACACCCAACGCTTTTTATTGGCTGGGGGAATTGAAGCTGGCTACCGGCGAGACCGAGGCGGCGCGGCAGAACTTTGTGCAAGTGGTGCGTTTGTATCCAGACCACCAAAAAGTGCCTGATGCGCTGTATAAGCTGGGCGTGCTGTATTTTCAGCTTGGCGATGCCAGTGAAGCCCGCCGATATCTTGAGCGAGTGCGTAGCGAATTCCCCCAAAGCACCGCTGGAACCCTGGCGATGCGTTACTTGGCGGAAATGGAGTGAGGCAACCCGTCGGCGAACGGCGATAACATCATGTCGACGCTCCGTATTACCGAAATTTTCTTGTCCCTGCAGGGCGAAGCCAACACGGTCGGACGGCCAACGATTTTTGTGCGCCTGACCGGTTGTCCGTTGCGCTGCCAGTACTGTGATAGCGAGTACGCCTTTTCTGGCGGAGAGATACTCACCATCGACGATATCTTGGCCCAGGTCGAAGCGCTCTCGGTACCCCATGTAACGGTGACCGGGGGTGAACCCTTGGCTCAGCCCAATGTTATCGGCTTGATGCAAAGGTTGGTTAATGCCGGTAAAAACGTCTCCCTAGAAACCAGTGGCGCGTTGAACGTGGCTCAGGTGCCTGACGACGTGGTTAAAGTGCTGGACCTCAAGACGCCGGATTCGGGTGAGTGCCACCGTAACCTTTGGGCAAACTTGGACCATCTAAATCAACGCGATCAAATTAAGTTCGTCTTGTGCAGTCGCGAAGACTACGACTGGGCTCGCATGCGCTGTGATGAACACGGGCTTTATGAACGGGTTAGCGATGTGTTGTTTTCGCCCAGTCATCACCAACTAGAACCCCGTGCACTGGCGGACTGGATCGTTGCGGATCGGCTGCCGGTACGCATGCAGATGCAAATGCACAAACTGCTTTGGGGTGATGTGCCAGGCTATTAAATAGCCCCGATACCCTTCAGGGCGATCCAGGGTTACGGCGCGGATTCAATGTGGATAGGGAATAAATGAAAAAAGCGGTTGTATTGGTTTCCGGAGGATTAGACTCCGCTACCGTATTGGCCATAGCCCGATCTGCGGGCTATGACTGCTATGCAGTGAGTTTTGATTACGGTCAGCGACATAGCGCTGAACTCAACGCGGCGCGACGGGTGGCGTCGGAAGCCGGGGTAGCCGAACATCGCATCGTTGCCATTGATCTGAGTCAGTTTGGCGGTTCAGCCCTCACGGACGAGACTATTGACGTGCCAGCAGCGAATCAGGAGCAAGCCGGTAGCGAGATCCCGATCACCTACGTGCCTGCCCGCAACACGGTGTTCTTGTCCCTGGCTCTGGCTTGGAGTGAAGTGCTGGGGGCTAACGACATTTTTCTCGGTGTGAATGCCGTGGATTACTCGGGCTATCCGGATTGTAGACCCGCTTTTATTGAGTCCTTTGAGGCCATGGCCAACCTGGCCACAAGAGCCGGGGTCGAGGATCAGCAGCTGCGCATCCACGCGCCCCTGATTGATTTGACCAAGGCCCAGATTATTCAGCAAGGCATTGCCTTAGGTGTCGACTATTCGTTGACAGTTTCTTGTTATCAAGCCGACGCCGACGGTGCCGCTTGCGGCGTCTGCGATTCTTGTTTCTTGCGCCAGCAAGGGTTTGTCAGCGCTACCGTACCGGATCCCACCCGCTATCAGTGATCCTATCGGTATAAACCCTTGTTTCACCACAGCCGGGTGACTACAATGCGCTCCGCTTTGAAGCTATGGGTCGTTAGCTCAGTTGGTAGAGCACCGGGCTTTTAACCTGTTGGTC
>JAYOSS010000037.1:0-18659 GCA_038139355.1 Gammaproteobacteria bacterium | reverse complement strand
CGCTACACTGTGAGGCCTGACAACCATAGTTTTGATGTTCCATGTTCAACCGTCGCCACTACTGTCTGCGCAGTCGCAGCGCGCCTTGGTTTGCGCTGACAGTGCTGATCTGCGCGTGGTTGCCAGGCGCTTGGGCGGAAGTGCGGCAAGGCCAGGTGATTGACTGGCTCTATGAGGTGGAACAGTACGTGCCCGACCAAGGAGAGCAGAATCGGCGCGCCGCGGCCCAGAGTGCACTGCTGCGGGTACTGTCTCGCACCACGGGCCTGGTTTCTGTGCCACGGTCGCCGGTGATTACCCAAGCTCTGGCCCGGCCAGAACGCTATTACGCGCAATACGTCTACTTCGATCCCCAGGATTTCAGTCCCCGTCGCCGACAGCAGATTGATAGCGACGGCAGTACTGGCGCCACGGACTTGGCCCTGCGTTTTTCTTTTCAGCGGGAGGCTATCCAGCAGCTTTCGCGCCAAGCCAGATTGCCAAGCTGGTGGTCTCGGCGTCCCAGCACCCTGGTATGGATGGTGCAGGATAGCGCTCAGGGTCGCAGCCTGATTGATTCCGACGACGCTAAAGTCAGTGACGCGCTGCATCGAGAAGCCTACCGGCGCGGGCTACCACTGCTTTTTCCCTCCATGGATTTAAAGGACTCGCTGTTGGTCAATCCAGCCGTGGTTTGGGGTAAGTTCACGGACGTCCTCGATCAAGCCAGTGCTCGCTACCATGCGGGCCAATACCTGGTTGGTCGCTTCAGTGTGCAAGAGGTGCTGGGTCAGCGGTTTTATACCGGGGAATGGTTACTGCGCTCGGGCCGTCGGGAGGATTCGCAATTTTTGCGTTCGGCCAGCGAGGCGGAGTTGGCAAAGGCCGCTTTGATTTTGGCTGCCCAACCCTTGCTGGATGAGCAATTGGTATTTGGTGACGCGGTTAGCGCCCACGATTTGTGGGTGAGCGGTATCGATAATCTCGACGCGTACGCCAGTCTTATGACTTACCTTCAATCCCTAGAGTTTGTCGATGGCGTCAGATTGCTGGGTGTGCAGGGCGATATCCTCGCTCTGCAATTGCAGTCAGCGGCGGCCAGAGATCGGTTGTTGGCACTGCTCACCGGCGGCGGCCGTTTGCGTGCGGCTCAGCCGAGCTGGGGCGGTGCGGTGGCCCAAGAGGCAGCGCCGGGGTCAGGGCTCTTGGTTTGGCAGACGGATTCATGAGCACACTGCCCAACTATTTGAGCATTATGCGAATCGCCCTGGTGCTGCCCATTGCCTGGCTGCTGTGGACTCACGAAGTGCTGCTGGCTTTTTGGCTGATGCTGTTTGCCGGATTTACCGATGCCTTAGACGGATTTTTGGCCCGTCGTTACTCTTGGCAAACCGAGCTGGGCTCCATGCTGGACCCTCTGGCTGATAAATTTCTGGTCGCGGCCATGTACCTGGTTTTTACCCTTCAGGAACTGATACCTACCTGGTTGGTGGCGCTGATTCTGGGCCGGGATGTCCTGATTTTGTTGGCGGTAGCGGTCTATCGCGGCATCTTTGGAGACCTGACGGTGAACCCCAGCCTGCTGAGTAAAGCCAACACCGCAATGCAAATATTGGTGGTGCTGTTGCTGATGGTCAGTCAAATGCCCATTGGTGATCTAGGTGCAGCCTTGCTCACTGGGCTGCAAAGTTATGGGTTCCCCGTGCTGACGGGCTTTTGTGTGGCCTCTGGCGGTCATTACCTGCTCGTTTGGGGCCGTCATGCGTGGCTGCGCTACGACAGCGACGATGACAACCGCGCCAAGGCACTGTTGAGGAAGGGTAAGCGTTGAGTCGCCAAGAGGTACTGGCCATTGAGGTGGCTCATCAGCCGACGCTGACGAATTATGTGGCGGGGGCAAATACGGAACTGGTGTCAGCGTTACAAAACAGCCACAGCGGCTTCTGCGGCTACTGGATTTTTGGTGACGACGTGTGTGGCAAGACCCACTTGTTGCGCGCTACTTGCCTGGCTGGAGCCGAAGACGGTCATCTAAATGCCTATGTGGATTGCGCTGATCAAAGCCCGAACCGAGTGGCCGATACCTTGTTCGCATTAGCAAGCACGGTGAGAGACGGCATGGATTTTTCCGCTACCGTTGCGGTGGATCATGTCAGCCATCTGTCCCAACAGCGCCAGGCCGAGGAGGCGTTGATGGCGGTTTATAACGCGCTGTCAGAGTTGCCGCCCCAAGGATCAACAGTACGGCGACTTTTGGTGGCGCACCGACACAGCGCTGTTCAGACCACGTTTGCCCTGCCGGATTTGAATTCGCGCATGCGCTCGATGGCCCACCATCAACCCCAACAGCTGTCCGATGCGGATAAGGGGCTGTTGCTGCGCCAGCGGGCAGAGCAAAGCGGCTATCACTTGAGTGAGGCGGTGCTAGAGTACTGGCTACGGCGAGGCCCGCGGGGTATGGATCGTTTACTGGCAGATTTGGCTCGACTGGATCAGGCTACGTTGGAGCACAAACGACTCCTGACCGTGCCCTTGTTGAAGTCCGTGCTGGGATACTGAGCCCCGCGCTGACGAGTAGGCAGAATGACAACTGGTGCAGTGAAGAAGAACAAGAGAGCGACCTAGGACCCAGACCACACCATGACGGAACGATCCAAGCCATTCCCAGGCGATCACCAAGCGATGACTCAGCGATGACCGAGTCGGGCGTATCGACGACCAAACGGCAGGACGTGGTAGCGGTTACCGGTGGCGGTAGTGCTGGGCATGTAATTCCCGCGTTGCCGGTGGTGGACTTGCTGTTACGGCAGGGTGCCAAAGTACACTTTGTTGGCACTCGTAGCGGGCTGGAAAAGGGTTACCTGGGCGACCGGGCAATAGAGTTCCACGCCATCGCTGCCGGCAAACTGCGACGCTATTTTTCTTGGCAGAATCTCACGGATCTTCTTCGTATTGCTTGGGCTGTACTGGAGTCCATTGCACTTCTGGTTCGGATCAAACCGGCGGTGTTGTTTTCCAAGGGTGGGTTTGTGTCGTTGCCACCGGTCTTTGCTGCTTGGCTGCTGCGCATCCCAGTGGTGGCCCATGAATCGGATCTGACCCCGGGACTGGCGAACCGCCTGAGCATGCCGTTTATTCGAACCATCTGTACCAGTTTCGACGATACGCAGTTTGGCGGTGTGGGACGCCGTCATGTGGTAACCGGTACCCCCATCCGCACAGCGCTGCTGTCCGGTGATGCGGCCAGTGCTAGGACTCGATTCGGTATTGAGGAAGGGCGGCCGGTGCTTTTGGTTACCGGGGGCAGTCTGGGCGCAGAAGGCTTGAACCGTATTGTGCGCGCCAACCTAGAGGACCTGACTCAGCGCTTTTATGTGATTCATATTTGCGGCGAGGGCAAGACCACGGAGCATGATCAACCCGGCTATCGACAGTTGGCCTTTGTGGGCGAAGGCTGGGGCGACATACTCGCCGCCGCAGACGTGGTTATCTCCAGAGCCGGCGCCAACGCGCTGTTTGAATGGGTCGCCCTGGGCAAGTTGAATTTGTTGGTGCCACTGCCAGCGGGGGGCTCCAGAGGCGATCAAATAGCTAATGCCGAGTACGCGCGCCAGCAGGGTTGGAGTGAGGTTGTGGAGGAGAGTCAGCTCAACAACGACACTTTGTTGACAACCCTAGAGCGACTATCGAGCAATCGAGAACGCTATCAGCAGGCAATGTCCCGCGTAGCGATTCAAGACGCGGCCCAACGATTGGTGGATGAGATACGGCGCTTAATGCCCTGAACGCTGTCCTTTGGCCCGCTCAACTTGACAACAAACACCGGCGTGCCTAACGTGCCGCTCCCCCCAGAAAGGCGCAGCTCATGGATTCGAATTCCTACACCATCAAAACCTATAACGCCATTGCACCGGTCGGTCTGCAACGATTTGATGCGGGCACCTATTCCGTGGGGCCTGACGCCGAGGGTGCGGATGCAATATTGCTGCGCAGCCACAAACTGAGCGTCGATGAACTGACACCGGGATTGCGAGCCATAGCCAGAGCCGGTGCCGGAGTGAATAACGTGCCGGTTGAGGCCTGCAGCCAAGCTGGCATCGTGGTGTTCAATACCCCTGGGGCCAATGCCAATTCGGTAAAAGAGCTGGTGCTTACCGCCATGCTGCTGGCGTCTAGGGACGTGCTCGGTGGCATCAACTATGTGCGTTCTTTGGCGTCAGTAAGCGACGACGCTGAGTTGAACAAGCTGGTGGAAGCCGAGAAGAAAAAATTCAAAGGCCGGGAATTGATCGGTAAAACACTGGGTGTGGTAGGGCTGGGCGCTATTGGTTCTATGGTGGCCCGAGCGGCCTTAGATATGGGCATGAACGTCATTGGCTACGACCCCGCGCTATCCGTTGACGCCGCTTGGCGCATACCTGCCGAAGTAGAGCGTATGCAAAACCTGCCCAGTCTGTTTGCGCGGGCGGACTATGTCAGTTTGCACGTGCCGCAATTGCCCGCCACGGAAGGCATGATTAACGCCGAAGCCCTTGGGGCTTTCAAGCCAGGCAGCGTGCTGCTCAATTTTGCGCGTCAGCCGATTGTTGATGCGGCTGCGCTCAAGGCCGCCTTGGAAAGCGATCACTTGGGTCGCTATGTGGCGGATTTCCCCGTTCCAGGTTTAATCGACCATCCTCGGGTCATGTTGACGCCACACCTGGGTGCCAGCACTGACGAAGCCGAAGAGAACTGCGCGGTGATGGCGGCCAACCAACTGGTGCGGTTTTTGGAAACCGGCAGCATCGTGAATTCGGTTAATTTTCCAGCGGTCAGTCTGGAAGCGGTAGACGGCTATCGTTTGGCCATCAGCAACCACAACGTACCCGGAATGCTGGGCCAAATGACCAATGTGTTGGCTGAACGCAACATCAACGTGATCGATCTGATCAACAAGAGCCGGGACGATCTGGCCTATAACTTGATAGACCTGTCCGAAGCGCCAGATGACGGTTTGTTAACTGCCATTCGCGATATTGAAAGCGTTATCGATGTGCGAGTGATCAAGGGCACCGAATAGGTTAGTTCTGCGGACCGACAACCTTGACGCCGCGACGGGCCTGACGGGCCCGAAAGCGTTCGGGTTCGACGCATCTCAATACCCGCCGGGAAACCGGCGGTACCCAACCCATGATGTCGCTGGCAATCACAGCGGCGGCCAATGGCGCAGAGCTGGTGCCGATGGATCCGTGGGCGGTGCTGATCCAGCGTTGCTCGCCTAGTCGACCAATAATGGGGTCACGATCACTGGATACGCAGCGCGGCCCGCGTTTGCGGTGAACTGGCAAAACGTCGTCGTCGCCAATAAAGCGCCGGTTGCTGGCAATATTGCTGGCGGTGGCCTCATCACTGCTCCAGGGGCGTTGTTCGTAGGTGCTGCCTAGAACCCAAGTTTCTCCGTTTGGAATTGCGTAGCCATTGCCGACAATGGGCAACGGTAGGGATGCAGACGTCGGCTTAATCCAATCCAGTTGTCCCCAGACGTCGCCGATTTCCAGCGGTATGTCTAAGGCGTAGGCCCGGGCGTTGCTGCCGCAGGCAATGACCCAAGGTTCCTCCGCTGAGGGCTGCTCCGCGGTCGGGTGAAAGTCGATTAACGGGTGGTCGAGCAACGTGGCGCAAAGCTGGGGCAAATCCACCAAGCCCGCGCCGGCAAAGTACAGGCTGCCTAGGCCCTGAAATCCAAATTCCTGGGCCAGTGTGCTGGCATTCCGATAGGTGAGCCAATGCGATTGATCCTCAGGTAGATCCCCTTGATAGACCGAATAGATGCGCTGGAGTTTGGTCAGCTCTTGCTCGTTCAGCGCCAGCTGCAGGGCGCCAGTGGGGCGAAACGCATCTAGGCCATCCATGCTGGCTTGTGCATGATGAAAAGCCCGGGCGCGAAATTCGGCGCCGGGACTTTGATCCCCAAGCAATCTCGCGTGCAAAGCGCTAACCGACATTTTGGATCCGCCACTCGCCATGCCTGCTGGATCGAATACCTGTACGGGTATACCTAGGTTTGCCAGCTCTCGAGCGGCGGTGGCACCGGCAATGCCCGCGCCCAACACCCGAATTTGGGCCGGGGGGGTTGGATTGGATTGCTGGGGCTGGCCCTGAAAAACGCCTACTAAGCTGGACCGCTTGAAGGGTTTTTGATCAATTTTTTCCATCGCAAAGCCCAGGTTCGATAGATCCCGGCGCACTTGTCCCGCTGCGGTAAAGGTGGCCACCGTTGCTTGGCGGGCACTGAGGGTGGCCAGCATAGCCAGTACCTCTGACCGCCACATCTGAGGATTTTTGCTGGGCGCAAAACCGTCCAAAAACCAAGCGTCTATGCCTTGGCGCTGGCATTGCTGTAATTCAGTTAACGCCGTGGCAACGTCGCCATGAAAGACGCTGAGTTGAACGCGACCCTCATGAAAGGTTCGCCTGTGCCAGCCCGTAAGCAGCGGGGGCGGTGATTTGGCCAGGGCTTGAGTGGTGGCACATCCGGGCCGTGCCTGGGCGACTCGACGCCAATCCGACAGACTCAGGGGGTGGGCTTCTATGCTGATGAAATGTAAGCGTCCTTTGGGTCGCTTGATGACTTCGTCGGCGCAGACGGTAAAGTTCAAGCCAGTGCCAAAGCCGAGCTCGCCAATAGTGAACCAAGGCCGTTGGTTGTCGCATATGCGCTGGATGATGCGACTGGGTTGCAGAAAGATGCGCTGCACCTCCTGCTCACCATCTGCGCTGAAATAGATGTCGTCAAAACCCTCAGATGCCGGCTGTGGGCCGCGCCAATTGATGCTGGCAGGGCGGATGTATTCTGAGTGTTGGCTCATGGCGGGTTGAGAATCGTTAGCGGGCAATAGGCCGTGTGCTGTCGGTAATCCATCCGCTCCAAGAATCTGCGTACAGTCCAGGTTCCGCTAATCCCGCCACCTTCATTGCCAAAATGTTGTGGGTGGCAGTGACTCCGCTACCGCAGTAGCAAACCGTCGTTGCTGGATCCACGTGGGCAAAGCGCTGGCGCAGCACTTCTGGGGTTTTGAATAAACCGTTTTGCTCCAAGTTCCCCGAGGACGGTAAACATTGGGCGTTGGGTATATGGCCTGCCACCGGGTCGATGGGTTCTTCTTCGCCGTGAAAGCGCGCTTGTGCCCGGGCATCCACCAAAAGGTGATCTTGGCTTTGCAGGTTTTCCATTACTTGATCCACGCTCCACAAGCGGGTCAACGATGGGCCCGGCTGAAAATCACTGGGTTCGAGCGTCTGACCGCTGCCGCTTTCCAGCGGTCCCGCCCATTGCGTTATGCCTCCATCCAGCACTGCCGTTGCACTGTGCCCAAGCCAGCGCATCATCCACCAGGCCCGTGCTGCCATTTGACCGCCCACGTCGTCGTAAAGCACCACTTGATCGTCAGCCCGGACGCCCCACTGTCGCACTTGCTGTAGCCAGGTCTCGGGGTCAGGTAGCGGGTGGCGCCCTTGTTGGTTTGGGCTGGCAGACAGGTGACGGTCTAGGTCTGCATGCTGTGCTCCAGGTATATGGCCCTGGGTAAACAGCTCTGCGCCGCGGTTGGGATTACCCAACTGGGCTCGGCAGTCAAAAATCCGCAGTGCTGCGTTGTCGGCAATCAGCGCAGCTAAGTCTTCAGCACGAATCAGTGTGTGGAACTGGGCAGTCATCGAATCCTCCAGTGTGCTGGTTCTGATCAGCGCCGCTGACTACATACGCGGTGCAACGCCGATGCCTAAGAGACCCAGGCCGCTAGCCAAGACCGCGCTGGTTTGCTTGGTCAGCGTTAGACGCCGGATTTTGGTTTCGTCTTCGCTGCTGAGCACCGGGCATTGCTCGTAAAACTGGGCAAAGCGACCGGCCAAATCGTAGAGATAAGCGCAAAGCTGGTGGGGATAGCCATCTTGGGCAACTTGTTCCAGCAAGTCTTGATAACCGGCGATGGCCACTGCCAGGCGACGCTCAGGCTCATCCACAGCTACAACTTGAGCGGGTAGGGACTGGGGATCAATTTCGCCGCGGCTAAAAATACTGCGGGTGCGGCTATAGGCGTATTGCAGGTAGGGAGCAGTGTTACCGGCAAAGCTGAGCATTTGATCCCAATCGAAGACGTAGTCACTGGTGCGATTCTTAGACAGGTCCGCATATTTCACCGCGCCCAGTCCGATAATCTCCGCCAGCTGCTCCAGCTCTGCATCGTCCATGTCTGGGTTTTTGCCCTGTACATCACGGTCCAAGAGCAGTTGTCTGGCTCGGCTCACGGCCTCATCCAGCAGGTCCGCCAGCTTTACCAGCTCACCTTGACGGGTTTTGAAGGGCTTATTGTCTTTGCCCAGCATGGTGCCAAAGGGCATGTGCACCAGTTCCACATCCGGATTGCTGATTCCAGCGGCGGCAGCTACTGCAAATACCTGCTTAAAGTGCAGGGCTTGGCGTGCATCGACAAAATACAGCACGCGGTCCGCGCGAAAATCATCAATGCGCCGGCGCAGGCAGGCCAGATCCGACGTCGAGTACAAAAATCCGCCATCAGACTTCTGCACAATAACGGGTAAGGCCTCGCCGTTTTTACTTTTGAACTCGTCCAAAAACACACACTGCGCGCCATCGGATTCCTGCAGCAGTCCTTTGGCGTCGATGAGGTCCACGGTATTTTTCAGCTCGTCGTTATAGGAGCTTTCGCCGTCGACATCTGCCGCCGTGAGATCAATGCCCAGCCGGTCATACAAACCCTGGCAGTGGGACATGGAGATGTCGATGAACTTTTCCCATTGGGCCAGCATGGCCTCATCGCCTGACTGCAGCTTCACCACCGCTCGTCGGCTTCGATCCTGAAACTCTTGGTCCTCATCAAAACGCTGTTTGGCGGAGCGATAGAATTGCTCAAGGTCAGCCAGAGAATCAGAGGCAGCGCCGGTTTCCTCCATGTAGGTCAGCAGCATGCCGAATTGGGTGCCCCAATCGCCGACGTGGTTTTGTCGGATCACCGTGTGGCCCAGCGCTTCCAGTACCCGTGCAACGCAATCACCAATGATGGTGCTGCGCAGATGGCCCACGTGCATTTCCTTGGCCAGATTGGGCCCGGAATAATCCACGACAACCCGCCTGGGATTGCTGCTTGGTTGGGGCGAGGTACTGGCTTGGGCCAGAAACTCCGGAGCAAGGGTAATGTTGATGAAGCCAGGTCCGGCAATGCTGAGGTCTTGGGCAATACCTTCAAGGTCCACAGCGTCAATCACTTGCTGAGCCACGTCTCTGGGATTGAGTCCCCCGCGTTTGGCTGCGGCCATGACGCCATTGCTTTGGTAGTCACCGAATTCTGGCCTGCTGGCGGTCTGCAGCAACGCATCCCCAGTCAGGCCCAGTTTGGCAAAGGCGTCCTCTAACCGCTCAGCCAACAGCGCGCGAATGTTGATCATGATGGCTGGTCCAGGGGCAACTAAGCTTCCACGATGGTTACGCGATCTGCTTGCACGCCTTTGTCGTGCTCAACCACCACAAATGAGACGGCTTGACCGTCACGCAAAATGCCGCGCTGGCCCTCGCCTTGAGGTACCACACATCGTTGGTGCACGAAGATCTCCTCGCCGGATTCACGCACGATAAAGCCGTAGCCCTTGGTTCGATTGAACCACTTCACGCTGCCGCGCTCGGCGTCTGCAGGGGCGGGCTCAGGCACAGGATCCATGTTTCTTTCCCGCTCTGCAGGCTTGTCCGCTGCTGGGGCGGCGTTGTTGCCGTTGCGTCCGCGATCCGTGTCGCCTGTGCGCCCGCCGTTTTTCTTGTCGTCGGTTTTTGCGTCGCGGCGCCGCTGATCCCGGCCGCGACCCTCTTGGGCTTCTTTTGTGTTGCCGCGTTTATTGTCACTGCGTCGATCGTTCCTGCGGTCGTCGCGCTTGTCTCTACCGCGACCACGGCCCCGACCCCGGGTTGGCGCGTTGCGTAAGGCCAGACGTGCATTGATCAAGCCGTTAATCAGCAAGGCGCCTGCGGTCAACCCCAGCAGTGACAGGTGGTGCTGAGCTGTGAGTTGGTCATCTGCGAAGAACAGAACGTTGAGTTGAATAACGATGAAGGCCAGCAGAAGAGCGCTGGCAAGAGCGATGATGAAAGTTCGCATGGGTAGAAGGGTGCCTCAAAAAAGGCGCTAGTCTACATGAAATAGGGCGCAGCGCATGGGCTATGGCCGCAAAGAAGCCAAATCCAAGCCCTAGGCTAGTGACGGGTGACCGATAAGATAACGATGGGTTGTTCGGGGACGCCAGCCATACCGTTGACGAGGTAGGTATCCGTCAATTCGATGCGTTCTATGGTGTCAAAACCGTCAACCACCCGGGCAAAAACGGTGTACCCGGGCTGACCCGGTTGAGCGTCGAGATAAAAGTTGTCGACCACGTTGATGAAAAACTGGGTGCTCGCGGAGTCCGGGTCGTCTAAGCGAGCAGCGGCAACGCTGCCGCGTTTGTTACGCAGTCCATTGAAAGACTCGTTAGGCACCCAGATGCCCCCGTGCTCTCGGTAGTTCACGCCGACCTCATAGCCCCCAGCTTGAATCATGAAGTTGGGAATCACGCGGTGAAAAATCAAGCCGGAGTAAAACTCTGCTTCCACCAGATTCAGAAAGTTGTCCACGTGCTTGGGTGCGAACTTGGGCAAGAGCTCTAGCTCGATATCGCCGGCAGTGGTTTCAAGGATAACCCTTGGGTTGGTGTCATAGGTTCGCGGGCCGTTGCTGGTATCGGCTAAGCCCAAGGTTGAACTAAGCAGCGCCGCAAGCAGGCACTTGCTAACCCAAGCCTGAAAACCACGGCCCCGGGTCATGTTTGGAGAATCTTCACGTACCGGGCAATGGTGGGCCCATACCCGTCTTGTAAGGCCTCACACATAATGGCGTGACCAATGGACACCTCTTGCAGGCCTGGCAGTGTGGCAAACAGCGGTAGGTTGTTCTGGTCCAGATCATGGCCGGCATTGATGCCTAGGCCAGCCTGGGTGGCAGCTTTGGCGGCTTCAACAAAGTCCGCAAAGCAGGCTTGGGTGCGAGCATCGTCGCTACCGTGTGCCCAGAACAGCTCCGCATAGGGACCGGTATAAAATTCGATTCGATGGGCACCCAAGACCTGGGCCGCTGCCATTTGTGCAACGATGGGGTCCATGAACAAGCTCACCCGGCAGCCCAGCCCGGCATAGGTTTGAATATGCTCAGCCAGTTTGGTTTGGGGTTGCGCCAGATCCCAGCCATGGTCAGAGGTAAGCTGGTCGTCGCTGTCCGGCACCAGGGTGACCTGATGAGGTTTGGTGGCTTCAATCAACTGGCTAAACCCCGGGTACCCCTGTGGCGTGCGTCCCGCGAAAGGATTGCCCTCGATGTTGAACTCGATCTCTGGATACTCCTTGCCCAGGAGTGCTGCCAAATCGTAGACATCTTGCGGGCGAATGTGCCGCTGGTCCGGGCGTGGATGCACGGTAATGCCTTTCGCTCCCATGGCGATGGCCTGTCGCGCTGCCGCGATCACGCTGGGGCGATCGCCGTCGCGGGAATTTCTCAGCAGGGCGATTTTGTTCAGATTGACGCTTAGAGCAATCATGATGGGTTATCGCTACCCGGCGCTGCCGGGGATTGAGCGGATTCTTCCGGTTCTTTGAGGGCGCCAATGCTGACCAGATAAGCCACCATGATGACGACGTAGAGAAGGTTCAGGCCCAGCAAGCCGAAGAGCTTGAAGGTAACCCAAGTGTCCATAGAAAAATTCTCCACTACCCACAAATTGATAAAGCCGGATAGGGCGAATCCTGCTGCCCAGCCGTAGGTCATCTTGCGCCAGACAGCGTCGTCCAATTCTAAGGCGGACCCCATCATTTTTTTCAGCAGCGAGACTCGTGCAAACCACTGTGCGCCCAGCAACCCAACGGCAATGGCCCAACTGACGATGCTGGGTTTCCATTGGATAAAGGTTTCGTCGCGCAACACCAGCGTCATGCCGCCCAAGATCAGGCTGACCCAAAAGGTAATTTTGAGCTCGTTGCTCAGCGGTCGTTTGGTGAGTTTGTAAAATGCTACTTGAGCGGTAATGGCCACCAGCAATACAGCCGTAGCAAAGAAGACGTCCTTGGTTAGGAAGTACACTGCTACGAAAGCGATGACCGCGAAATACTCGATAAACTGCTGCATAAAAATCCGAAGATGAATAAGTGGAAGTAGTCTCGCAAATTTGGCCGCTGATGACAGCAGTGCCTCATGGCCAGCGGGCAGCATTCTGGCATTTGGGTCTGCTGGGTCAAAGGTTTGGGCAACAATCCAGCGTCTGCATCGCCGAAACTGCAAAGTGCGCCGCGTTCATCGGGTTTGCCTTGCGCTGGATTGGTGCTGTCTAGCCTCGGTTGACGATAAACTGCCCAGCGCCGGCGAAGAAAGCGACGAACCTAACCACAGGAAAAACCATGGCCCAACGACTGGAAGTTCACCCCACTCATCCACAAAAACGCCTGCTGGAACAAGGCGCCAAAGCCCTGCGTGCAGGCCAGCTTGTGGTGTACCCCACGGAAACCAGTTATGCGGTTGCTTGTCATATCGGCGATAAAGGGGCCTTGGATCGGTTGATTGCCTTGCGCAAGCTGCCAAAAGATCACCAGTTCACGCTGATTTGCAGAGATTTGAGCGAGCTGGGTCATTACGCTCGGGTGGACAATACGGCCTATCGAATTCTTAAGCGCAACACACCCGGTGCGTTTACTTTTGTACTGCCTGCCAACAAAGAAGTGCCTCGGCGACTGGTGCACCCGAAAAAGAAAACCATTGGATTGCGAGTACCCGAGCACCCTGTGGCCTTAGGGTTGCTGGAGGCTATAGGCGAGCCGCTGTTGTCCACCACCTTGCGGGTGGCCAGTGCGGCGGAAGAGGACGCTCCATTGAGCGAAACCGATGAGATTATGTCGTTACTGGGAAGTCAGGTCGCCATCGTGTTGGATGCCGGGCAGGGTGCACAGGAAATGTCGACCATCGTGGATTTCACCGATGAAGAGCCCTTCATATCGCGCCAAGGGTTGGGGGAATTGCGTTAACCCTATCCTCGCGGAAATTCCTGCCATCACGATGCCTGAGCCTCTATACTGCACCCCCGTGCAGACAAAAGGACGACTGATTGAGTAGCAACGATTCTAACCAACGTGTGGTTTCAGGCATGCGCCCGACGGGCCGCCTCCACTTGGGACACCTGCATGGGGTGCTAAATAATTGGGTTCAGTTGCAGCACGAGTACGAGTGCTTTTTTTTCGTCGCTGACTATCACGCGCTGACGACGAACTACGAACACGCCGAGACCATTGATCAGTTTTCCTTTGAGACCGTTGTTGACTGGCTGGCCGCTGGGGTAAACCCCGGCGCTGCGACGATTTTTGTGCAAAGCAAGGTGCCAGAGCATGCTGAGCTGCACCTGATTCTGTCGATGATCGCCCCGCTAGCTTGGTTGGAACGGGTACCTTCCTATAAAGATCAGCAGCAAAAGCTGCACGACCGAGATCTGGCCACTTACGGATTCTTAGGCTACCCGCTATTACAGGCAGCGGACATCTTGATCTATCGAGCGGGACGGGTGCCCGTTGGTGCCGACCAAGTGGCTCACGTGGAGCTGACGCGAGAAATCGCTCGGCGCTTTAATCATGTCTACGGGCGAGAGCCTGGCTGTGAAGAGCAGGCCGAAGCGGCGGTGAAGAAAATGGGCAAAAAAGCGGCCCGGCTTTACGCTGAATTACGACGGGAATATCAAGAGCGCGGCGACGGCGAGGCCCTTGAGCGGGCTAGAGCCTTGCTGGGCGAACAGCAAAATCTCTCCATTGGCGATACCGAGCGTTTGTTCGGCTATCTGGAGGGCAGTGGCCGAATCATTTTGCCGGAGCCTCAATCCCTTCTGACCGAGCAGTCGAAAATGCCCGGACTGGACGGCGAGAAGATGTCCAAGTCCTATAACAACACCATTGGCCTACGCGAGGACCCCGCCTCGGTGACGGAGAAAATCCGCACCATGCAGACCGACCCGGCCCGGGTGCGTCGCAACGATCCGGGTAACCCCGATCAGTGCCCGGTCTTTGCCCTGCATCAGGTCTACAGTGATGAAGAAGTGCGCAACTGGGCCACGGAAGGCTGTCGCACTGCGGGCATCGGCTGCGTGGACTGTAAGCAACCGCTGACCGATGCCATCAATCGTGAACAAGAGATCATCCGTCAGCGCGCTGTGCAGTTTGAGGAAGATCCAGACCTGGTTCATGCGGTGATACAGGAGGGCTCAGAAAAAGCCCGGTCCGTGGCTCGTGAGACCATGGAAGAAGTCAAAGCAGCCGTTGGAATTGGCGGCCGGTGATCCCATTAGAGAACAGCGCAAGGAGAGTCGGCGATGGATAACGGTCAAGCGTCCAGCAAACTCAGCGCCGCCAGGGCGGTTAACCAAGACACCATTGCGCTGGTGGCTGGGGAGGAAATTCAGCAGCTGCCCAAGGATTTGTACATACCACCGGAAGCCCTAGAGGTTTTCCTCGAGACGTTTGAGGGTCCGCTGGATTTGTTGCTGTATCTCATTCGCCGTCAGAACCTGGATATTTTGCAGGTAAAGGTGTCGGTGATTACCGCCCAGTACATGAGCTACATCGAGTTAATGCAGGCGCTGCAGCTAGAGCTGGCCGCTGAGTATTTGCTGATGGCGGCCATGCTGGCCGAAATTAAGTCGCGCATGTTGTTGCCCCGGCCGGAAGAGTTTGAAGATGAGGACGATCCGCGATCCGAGCTGATTCGCCGTTTGCAGGAATACGAGCAAATCAAAACTGCTGCTGAGGATCTTGGCGAGCTACCTCGAGTAGAGCGGGATATTTTTTTGGCGGCGGCCAGCAAGCCCAAATTGGTGCGCCAGCAAGGGGAGCCGGACGTTGACTTACGCGAAGTGCTGCTGTCCTTGGCCCAAGTGCTGCGCCGGGCTGAACTGTTTACCAAACACGAAGTCACCTTTGAGCCGCTGTCCGTGCGCGACCGCATGGGTGACATTCTCAGTCGCGTGAATCGGCAAGACGGTTTTATCGGTTTTAACGAATTATTTACCGCCGCAGAAGGGCGCCTGGGCGTGGTGGTTACCTTCCTGGCCATCATGGAATTGATTCGGGAGTCCTTGCTGGACTTTGTTCAGGCAGAGCCTTTTGCCCCGATTCATGTGCGGGTGGGCAAAAACGCGGTACACGGCATTCGCGACAATTTCGGGGCAGATCTGCAATACGGCGGCCCGTCGCCGGACAGCGATGCGCAAACCGGCGATGCCGACAGCGACAACGGCGTCTCGTCCAACCAAACAGATAAAAACAACTCTGCCGACAGTGCAGAATCGGAGAACCCTTGATGGCCGCAGATACTAACGATATCGCTGAGCAACACTCAGACAGCGACGCCGCTGAAGCAGAACCGGTCATAGAATCGGCGGCGCCAGCCGTGGGGCAACCTTTGCCCGATGAGCAGATCGCGCAGATCATCGAGGCAGCGCTGCTAGCGGCCGAGGGCCCGTTGACCGTGGACAATCTTTTTCGTTTGTTCGTCGTGGGTGAGTTGAACGAGGAAGAGGGCAGAAAGCAGATTCGTCAGGCCCTGCAAAGCTTGGAAGACGCCTGCGAAAACCGCGGCGTTGTCCTGCAAAAAGTGGCGTCAGGCTATCGGTACCAGACGCGACAGAATCTCAGTCCTTGGGTTAGTCGTCTGTGGGAAGAAAAGCCCCCGCGCTACACCCGTGCGTTGCTCGAAACTCTGGCGTTGGTGGCCTACAAGCAGCCGGTAACCCGGGGAGATATTGAACAGATTCGTGGCGTCAGCGTCAGTCAGAACATCATGCGCACCCTGCTGGAGCGCGATTGGATACGCGTGGTGGGTCAGCGGGAAGCGCCTGGTCGTCCCTCCATGTATGGCACCACTAAGGCCTTTTTGGACTACTTCAGTCTGGACAAGTTAGAGGATCTGCCGCCCATGGAAGAGATCAAGGCGATGATCGAACCCACCTTGGTGGCGGAAGGCGGCGAAACCGTAGCGCCCGAAGGCAACACTGAAACTCCAGCTATGGATGGGGTGGCTGAAGGGGAGACTGGGGCCGCTGACGCTGAGGCATCTGCGCAAAGTGACCCTGAGAACGCGTCGGCAGCGGACATCTCCGCTGAGGCCGAAGCATCGGAGAAAGTTGCGGCCCACTCAACAGAGGCTGACGCAACAGTGGCCGACGCAACAGAGACAGACTCGATAGAGACGGGCTCAGACACTGAGGCTACACAGGCGTTGGCGGACCAGGCTGATGCAGAGGACAAAGTCGACAACTCATGAGTGCAACTGAAGCCTCAACCGCCGACTCGCAAAAACTGCAGAAGGTTATCGCTGCCAGTGGTCGAGGTTCGCGCCGGCAGATTGAAGACTGGATCGCAGCCGGCCGGGTACAGGTTAATGGCGAGGTGGCCCACTTGGGTCAGCGTGTCACCGCGGCAGATGAAGTCGCCATCGACGGCGTCGTAATCGACAGCGGCGGGGTTCAGGTTCCTCAAGTGTTGGTGCTCAACAAGGCGGCGGGTTTGGTTTGCAGTCGTCGAGATCCCGAGGGCAGGAACACCATTTTTGATCAGCTGCCTCGTCTACAGGGTGGCCGCTGGATTACCGTAGGGCGTTTGGATATTCAAACCACAGGTTTGCTGCTGGTCACCAATGATGGCTCTCTGGCCCATCGCATGATGCACCCTTCAACAGGTCTGGACCGCGAGTACGCGGTGCGGGTGAACAAAAAACTCGATGATCAAGAGATCGCCCAGCTCAAGGCCGGAGTGGATATTGATGGCGAGCAAATGCGCTTCAGCGATGTGCGTTATTACAACGGCAGTGAATCAAATTTTTGGTACCACGTTGCGCTGTTAGAAGGCCGCAACCGGGAGGTGCGCCGACTGTTTGACAGCGCTGGCTGCACCGTGAGCAGACTCAAGCGTGTTCGCTATGGGCCGGTGATTTTACCTTCTTGGTTGACGGTAGGGCATTGGGCTTCCATGCACACAGATGATCTCAAAGCGCTGTATAAAATGCTGGGCTTTCGCTTTCCTCAGCAAGGATCCCAAAAGGTCAAACGCTCTAAAGTGGCGAAGACCAGCTGCCTGATCCCCTATCCCAAGCTGGACCGTCCGCGCCGTTAAAGCTGCTGGATGCGGCCTTGCCAATCTCGGCAGTCGAGCTGTTGCCCGGTGACAAATTCCACCTTAGCGCCATTGCTGCTGATGGGTGTCTGCAACAACAAATACAGCTCCATGTGCGCCTCAGGAGTGGGCAGGGTTTTCGGGTCTTCCAACGGATAGGCTTGCTTGCGCATAGCGGTGCGAGTGCCACCGGGGTTAACGCTAAAGACTTTGATGCGGCCAGCAACCTCGGTTTCATCTGCGAGCACCTGGCTCAAACCTTCCAAGGCGAACTTGGATGCGGCGTAGGCGCCCCAGTAGGCTCTGCCCGCCCGGCCAACGCTGGATGACGTGTGAATCACGCAGGCCCGAGGGCTGGCGTCCAAGAGATTAAAAAGTGCGTGGTTGAGCAAAAATACCGAATTCACGTTGATTTGCATGACCCGCTGCCATTCGTCTGCGGGATAGTGAGCCAGCGGCCCTCGGGGACCCAGTCGTGAGGCGTGATGGACGATGCCATCTAATGTGCCAAAGGCATCGCTGATGGACTCAGCCAGGGTGTCAGCGGTCGCGGCATCCAGGCTTTCCAGATCGCAGGGCACAATCACCGGCTGTTGCCCGGTATTGGCGCTGATCCAATCGTTTACCGCCTCCAGTTTGCTGCGAGTACGGCCCAGTAAAATCACCGTGGCACCGAAACTCGCATAGGTCTTAGCGGTAGCCGCCCCCAATCCGTCCCCAGCGCCGGTAACCAAAATCGTTTTGCCAGCCAGCGCATTCGGCGCAAACGGATGCTGCCAATGGGCTGCCTCGGCGGCCAGTTCTGGGTAGTGGCTTAAGTGTTCAACCAAGCTTTGACTCATAGCAGTTCCTGTTTAGGGATTGGCGGCGCAATGGGCGTCATTATGGACAGCGACCAGCGTGTGCTCAGCTAGCTGCCGGTTTTTTGGCATGCACGATGTAGTTGGGCTTGGTGTCGGTAGTGAGAGGCGCTTTGCGGGTTTGCGGGTTGTTGCTGATGCCACGAATTTCCACCAGCTCCAGCCCTGCGGCGCGAATGCCGGCTGCTAACTCTGACGGCTTAATGAACTTGCCGTATTCGTGGGTGCCCCTGGGCAGCATGTTGAGCACATATTCGGCCCCCAGAATCAGTAAAAAGTAGGCCCTGGGATCGCGATTGATGGTGGAGAAAAACAGATCCCCGCCGGGCTTGGCGAGATGGGAGCAAGCCTTGATGGTTTCGCCGTAGTCGGTGACGTGTTCAAGCATTTCCAGACAGGTCACGGTTTGAAAAGACGCTGCATGATCCACGGCAAAGTTCTCCGCTGTGCTGGCCTCGTAGCGAACAGCAACGTCGTGCTCGAGCGCGTGGAGTTTGGCCACCCCAAGCGCTTTTTCGGCCATGTCGATGCCCGTGGTCGCAAAGCCCAGGCGGGCGATGGATTCTGCCAGTATGCCGCCGCCGCAGCCCACATCCAGAATCGGTCCG
>JAYOSS010000036.1:0-18684 GCA_038139355.1 Gammaproteobacteria bacterium | reverse complement strand
AAGGCGCGCTGTTGGGCTTTGTTGAAGTGAAAAAAGCGCAGCCTCAAGTCCCGTTGACCGTCGTTAATGATTACTTCCAGACCCCGACTACGACCAAAGGTAACTTTGCTGCCCATGACTTGACCGTCCACCAGTGCATCATCGCCAGCGCGCAGCCCATCCAGCGGCGTCACCGAGGAGCGGTCTTGATAGCGCAGGGGCAGATGGATCAGTAAATCCAGTAAACGCTCAACGCCGAGTCGCTGCAGATTTTCCTGAAGTCGTGGGCCGACACCTTTCAGTTGGCCAATGCTGCCCTGTGGGTCTACTGCCATGGTTAACAGTGCGCGGCGTGTTCCTAGCTCAATACCAAAATGGCGTCGCTTTCGATCTGTGCGCCCTTGGGCAGCGCCGATACCTCTACCGCGGCGCGGGCTGGATAGGGCTGGGCAAAGTACTCAGCCATGACTTGATTCACTAGCGCGAACTGGCCCAGATCCGTGAGATAGATGGTGAGCTTCACGCAGTCGTTGATGGAGCCTCCAGAAGCTTCAGCCACCGCCGCAATGTTTTTGAATACTTGATGGGCCTGAGCTTCGAAGTCTGTGCTTACCAGGCTAGCGCTTGCTGGATCGCCGCCTGGGGCGAGCGGAATCTGCCCAGAAATAAACACCAGTTTTCCGGATGAGGTCTTTACGGCTTGTGAATAGGTGCCTATGGCGCTGGGCGCATGATCGGTGGAAATGATTTCGCGACTCATGGTCTGTCCTGATGCTGATGAAGGGTGGCTGGTTTAGCTGACTCGACGGACTACGTTAATGACCGCGCTGATTCGTCGCAACCTACGCATCAGTTTGGCCAGATGATCACGATTGCGAACAGTGATGCCCACATTAACGGTGCTGATTTCTGCGTTTCGCTCCTCGACGTTAATGCTTTCCACGCCGGCGTCGCACAGGGTTACCTCCGCTGCAATCTCCGCCATGATGCCTTTGCGACGGCGCACGTTGACCCGCAACACCGTTGGAAATTCGTCGTCTACTTCAGATGTCCAGCGCGCCGGGGTTATTTCGTGGGGCGTGCGTCGACGCACCTCGCTGAGGTTTTTGCAGGTTTCGATATGCACAACGAAGCCTTTGCCCGGGGTCATTTGCCCGACGATATGATCCCCCGGAAGGGGTGAACAGCAGCGGCCATAGCTCACCACGAGGCCCTCGCCGCCGGCGATGGTCACCGGCCCGGCGCTTTCTACCGCAATGGATTGATAGTCCGGATTGTCCGCAGCCAGCAATTTTTGTGCGGCTAAATGGGCAGAAACGTCGCCGCTGCCAATGCTTTGCAACAGTTGCTCTAACTTGCGTACCCCAAGCTCCGAGAACACACGGCGCAGCCGCCGAAAATCCAAATCGTTAATGCTGGTGTTGGCCGCGCCCAAAACGCGATTCAAGAGTTTGCGGCCCAGGGCCACAGACTGATCTGAGTGTTGCTGCTTAAGCTCGTTGCGAATGGCGGAGCGAGCCTTAGACGTAACCGCAAAGTTCAGCCAAGCCGGACTGGGCTTACCGTCAGGGGCGGTGATGATTTCTACCCGCTGACCGCTGAGCAGCTGCTGGGACAAGGGCGCAAGCTGGCCGTCAACTCGGCAGCTGATGCAGTGGTTGCCCACCGCGGTATGCACGCAGTAGGCGAAGTCCACTGGGCTGGCGCCCCGAGGAAGCTCCAGAATTTTGCCCTTGGGCGTAAAGACATAAACCTCATCCGGGAACAGGTCGATCTTCAGGCTCTCGATGAACTCCATCGGATTGCCCGCCCGGCTTTGCAGTTCCATGAGGTCCGAAACCCACTGCCGGGCCCGTTGCTGGCTGGTTTCAAATTCGCTGTTAGAGCGATAGAGCCAGTGTCCGGCAATACCGTTTTCCGCAACCGCTTGTTGCTGCTTGGTGCGGATCTGCACCTCGATGGGCGCGCCTTGTGGTCCCATCAACGTGGTGTGCAACGACTGGTAGCCGTTGACCTTGGGGATGGCGATGTAGTCCTTGAAGCGGGTGGCTACCGGGCTATAAAGCCCGTGCACGATACCCAGGGCGCGATAGCAAGTGTCTGGCTGATCGACAATGATGCGGAAGCCGAACACATCCATGATGTCTGAAAACGACTTTCGCTGAGATTTCATCTTGCGATAGATCGAAAAGACATTCTTTTGTCGGCCTAAGACCTCCGCCACAATGCCTTCTCGATGCAACGACGCAACGATGGCGCTTTGAATTTCCTCCACCATGGCGCTGCGATTGCCGCGAGCTGCAACAACCGCACGGGAGATGAGGTCCGAGCGAAGGGGGTACAGGGCGCGAAAGGCCAGTTCCTCCAGCTCGATCTTGATGGTTTGAACGCCCAAGCGATTGGCGATGGGCGCATAGAAGTCCAAGGTTTCCCGAGCAATACGCTTGCGCTGGGCGTTAGACATCACGCCAATGGTGCGCATGTTGTGCAGGCGATCCGCCATCTTCACCATAATGACGCGAATGTCTTTGGCCATGGCCATAGCCATTTTTTGCAGGTTTTCGGCTTGGGCCTCGTCCCGACTGGCAAAGATTTTGCTCAGCTTAGAAACGCCTTCCACGATATCCGCAACCGGGGCGCCAAAAATCTTACCTAAACCCGAACGATTAACGTCCGAATCCTCAATAACGTCGTGCAGCAGCGCCGCCATCAGGGACTGATGGTCCATGTTCATGTTAGCGAGAATTTGCGCCACTGCTGTGGGGTGGCTGATGTAGTCGTGGCCGGTTCGGCGCATTTGGCCTTGGTGGGCACGGCTCGCGTATTCGTGGGCTTGCCGAACCAGAGAGCATTCCTCATCGCTGAGGTAGTCTAGGCTGGCAATTAAAGAATCAATGGTGGCAGGAGCCGCGACATCCTGCCGTTTCGCCTCTGCCGCCAGTTGGGCGACAACGTAGGACTCCTGTCGAGCCTCAGCCTGCGGCCGGCTCATCGTCTCCTAACCTGTCGGCTTCCAGGTTCGAGATACTGAAGTCGGTTTTTACCTCTTCATCCTCTGGGCTGATCTCTTGGCTGTCTAGCAGCTCGTGGCTCATAACGCCTTTGGCGATTTCACGCAGAGCGATAACCGTAGGCTTGTCGTTCTCTTCGTCGACTAGGGCTTCGGTGTTGTAGTTGCGCAAAGCGCGTGCACGTCGGCTGGCCAACATGACCAAGTCAAATCGGTTGTCTACGTGATCGAGGCAGTCCTCAACAGTAATGCGGGCCATAAGGGTCTCGTTACAAGGTACTAAAAGGGTGAAAGAGGATACAGATCGCCAAACCCCAATACAAGCAAGGACGGACGCGCAAGCCTAAGTATTCCCGATCAAATTTCTGACCTGAGCACTCTGGCATTGGGTGGGTGTTCGCAGGCTAGCGACATGCAAAATGTTCAAAAAATCCGACACCGCTTGATCGAAGTCGGCGTTAATCACCAGATAGTCAAAGTTCACCGCTTGCGACATATCCAACTTGGCCTCACTCAAGCGTTTTTCAATGCTCTCCGGGCTGTCCTCGCCCCGAGCATTGAGGCGCGCGGCCAGCTCTTCAACCGACGGTGGGAGCACGAAAATACTGATGGCCTCGGGCACGGCTTCCCGAACCTGTTGGGCCCCCTGCCAGTCAATTTCCAGAATGACGTTTTTGCCCTGGCCTCGTTTGCGCTGCACCTCGGCTTTGGATGTGCCGTAACGCTTGCCAAAGACATTGGCGTGTTCGAGAAAGTCGCCAGTTTCAATCATCTTGGCAAATTGGTCGTCGCTGACGAAATAGTAGTTTTCCCCGTCAACTTCACCGCCGCGGGCAAGTCGGGTTGTGTGACTGACGGATACCACCGTGTCTGGATCAGCCCCAAGAGCAGCGCTGACGATGGAGGTTTTGCCTGCGCCAGAAGGGGCAGAAACGAGGAAGAGGTTACCGGTTTGCATAGCGTGGTTGTTCTTTTGCCGTAAAGCTCGATGGGCAGCTCAATGCAGGCATTCAAGCAGGTTTTGTTGGCTGTGCCTACCATGACACTATTCAGCGGGTCTCACAGCGAGTCTTGTGTAGGTGTGGCGAGGCCAAATCACTGGATGTTCTGAACCTGCTCCCGAATCTGCTCGATGATGACTTTAAGCTCGATGGATGCGGTAGAAAGTTCATTGTTAATGGCCTTGGCCCCCAAGGTGTTCGCCTCTCGATTGAGTTCCTGGGTCAAAAAGTCCAGTCGCCTGCCATGCGGCCCGTCGCTTTGGATAAAAGTGCGAGCCTGGGCTACGTGAATCTGCAGGCGGTCTAGCTCTTCTTGCACGTCGGCTTTCTGGGCCAAAAGCGCGACCTCCTGGGCTAGCCGGTCTGCATCGACTTCTGTCTTCAATCCATCCACGCGCTCTTGCAACCGTTGTTGTTGAAGCTGGGGGAGGTCTGCTGCCATGGGTGCCAGATCGCTGACTTGCTGACTGATCGCGTCTAAGTGCGTCAGTAGCACTTGTTTGAGTTTTGCTCCTTCTTCAGCTCGGTTGTCCGCTAGTTTTTGCAGCGCCTCGGCGAACAAGGTTAGGGCCGCTTGGCTAATCTGATCTACCTGAGAATCCGCTGGTATCAACATGCCGGGCCAGCTTAGCAGTTGGCTCTGGGTCAGAGGTGAGGCGGTTGGCGCCAACTGAGCTAGGTCGTTGGCATGGTTGATCAGGCTGTTCAGCAAGGGCTGGTTCAACGTCATTTGTCCGCTGGTTGGGTCGCCAAGGATTTTCAGCGAACCGTCTAACTTGCCACGTGCCAGTAGGCCTTTGGCCTGTTCCCGGAGCGCTTGTTCGATGCTGCGCAGGGTTTCCGGCAATTTGAAGGTGGTTTCCAGATACCGGTGATTGACGGTTCTCACTTCCCAAATGAGGTGATGCTCGCTGGTTTTGGTTTCGGCTCTGGCAAAGCCCGTCATACTGAACATAGCACCCCTGATTCTGCGTCTTTGCGGATTTGGCCTAGAGTCTAACTCATGTGACTGGCCCAGCTGACGCCCTTTCATGCCAAGTTTGTGTTGTGTAGGTCTGCGAAGTTCCTTACGGTTTGCCTCGCCCTGACGCCGCGCCTGCTTCTATGCAAAAGCCAAGCTGTTCCAGGGGTTCATTCAAAACCTGTTAGGAGATCTTATGCGACCCAGTGGAAGAGCCACCGATGAACTTCGCAAAGTCCGTTTCACCCGTCATTTCACTAAGCACGCCGCAGGGTCGGTATTGGTGGAGTTTGGCGATACCAAGGTCATTTGCACGGCGTCGGTTGAAAATTCCGTACCCGGCTTCATGCGCGGTCGCGGCGAGGGTTGGGTGACTGCCGAGTACGGTATGCTGCCTGGCGCCACAAATACCCGAAACGATCGGGAGGCGGCTCGAGGCAAGCAAAATGGCCGCACGGTTGAAATTCAGCGTCTGATTGGTCGGTCGTTGAGGGCCATGGTGGATATGAAAAAAATGGGAGAGCGCACCGTTCGTATCGACTGCGACGTGATTCAAGCTGACGGCGGAACCCGCACCGCCTCCATCACTGGAGGTGCCGTGGCCCTGGCAGATGCTATGAAGAGCATTGACGCCGAGGAAGCGTTAGTAGGATTTGTTTCGTCGGTGAGCGTGGGTATTTTTCAGGGCACCCCTGTGTTGGATTTAGACTACGCGGAAGATTCCAAGGCCGAGACCGATATGAACGTTGTTCGCTTGGGTGACGGTTTTATTGAGCTGCAGGGTACTGGCGAAGCGGCGCCGTTTACCAAAACCGAATTGGCCGCGTTGATCGGCCTCGCGGAAAAGGGCACGGAGCAACTGTTGGCCTTGCAGCAGGCGGCTCTCGGTGACGGTGGCTAGCTGCCTGTAGAGGCGATGATCTAGCCGGTTGGCGCTCCGCGCACCCTGGCTAGTACGGTGACTTCAGTTTGGAGCAATGGATTGATGACAAACAAAGCGGAATTTATTGAATTTCTGATCGCACAGCAGGTGCTCAAGTTTGGCGAATTTACGCTGAAGTCTGGGCGCAGCAGCCCGTACTTCTTTAATATGGGGTCGGTTTCCTCCGGCCCAGCGTTTACGACCTTGGGACGCGCCTACGCCGATGCCATCATCGCCTCGGGTATTGAATTCGATTTGTTGTTTGGGCCGGCTTACAAGGGCATACCCATAGCGGTAGCAACGTCCCTGGCTCTAGCTGAGCAAGGCGTGGACGTTGGGGTGGCCTATAACCGCAAGGAAGCCAAGGCACATGGCGAGGGCGGCCATCTGGTGGGCGCCCCTGTGCAGGGCCGAGTGCTGATGCTGGATGATGTGCTGACCTCGGGCAAAGCCATTCGCGAAGCTGCGGATCTCATCAGGGAAGAAGACGCTCGCATCGTTGGTGTGGTTATTGCCCTTGACCGAGCGGAAGCTGTAAATCCCGATGTGGAGCAATCACCGGCAACCGCCGTATCTGCTTTGGCTCAAGAGCTGGGAGCGCCGGTAGTGAGCATTGCTCATGTCGCAGATGTCCTCGCATACCTAGGCGAGGGCGGCGATTTGGAAGCATGGCGTGGGGTGATGGCCGCCTATGTAGACGAGCACTGCATCCTGTAGGGCGGGCTTTGCGCTGGTAAGCGGCTAGGCTCGGTGCGTATAGGTCTGCCAAATCATGCGGGGCGCCGGCTGGCGCTGTAAGTCGCCATCCGTCTCTAACGGTTCTCGTCTGTATCAGCTGTCTGCGGGGGTGCCGAACACGCCTCGTCGAATCACCAGCCATTGCTGAGGCCAGGCTTCCGTTAGGCCTTGCTTGAAGTCGCTGCGGACAAATTGAGCTATTTGGCCTTCTGCTAGGGTCATCAGTACCCTGGCCAGTATCGCAGGCTGGTTACCTGGCAGCGGATCGGTCTCTAGGGCGAGTTCGCGCAAAATTTGTCGTAGCTGTGTTTCAATGCGATCCAGTAATTGGCGCATCCGTGCTCGCAGTCGTTCCGTTTCCCCTTGCAAGGCATCGCCGACAAAAAGTCGGGCAAAACCCGGATTGCGTTCCACAAAGGTCAGCAACAGCAGCACGATGTCGTGGCACTTGCTCTCTTGGCTGCGTCCCTCTTTAGCAATGCCATTCATTCGAGACATCAGGGTGTCTTCGGTGAATTCGATCAGGCCCTCAATCATCTTCGCCTTGCTGGGAAAATGCCGATACAGCGCCGCTTCAGACAGCCCCACTTCTTGGGCCAGTTTGGCTGTGGTGATTTTGCCACCGGGATTAGCCTCTAACATATGTGCCAAGGCTTGTAGAATTTCTGGTTTGCGGCTGGTTCTAGGCATCGCTGGTCGCCGTGGGTTCGGGTGACTGACGCAAAATTTGGGTGCCGACGCCGGTATCGGTAAAGACTTCCAATAACAGCGCATGGGGTACCCGGCCGTCGACGATGGTGACGCTGTCGACGCCGCCGGCTACTGCGTCCAACGCGCATTCAACCTTGGGCAACATGCCGTCGCTGATGGTTCCATCGGCGATCAATGCTTGGACTTGGGTTTGACCAATGGAAGAAATGGTTTCTTGCTGCGCGTTCAAAATACCGGGGGTATTGGTGAGCAGCACCAGCTTCTCTGCCTTCAACGCCTGAGCCACGGCACCCGCCACGATATCTGCGTTGATGTTGTAAGACTCTCCATCTTTGCCAACGCCAATGGGCGCAATCACGGGAATGAACTCTGACTGCACTAGGGAGTTCAGCAGATCCACCTGCACGTGAGTAATGCTGCCAACGTGGCCGATATCGATGATCTCGGGTTCGCTGGTGCTGGCATCGCCCGCATTCATGGTCATGGGCAATTTTTCAGCTTGGATCAGGTTGTCATCTTTGCCGGTGATGCCCACGGCGCGACCGCCATGGGTGTTAATCAGAGAGACAATTTCAGGATTCACCAAACCGCCCAGGACCATTTGCACCACGTCCATGGTGGCGGAATCGGTAACCCGCATACCGTTAATGAATTGGGACTCAATGTTCAGGCGCGACAGCAAATCGCCAATTTGGGGACCGCCGCCATGCACCACGACGGGATTGATGCCCACCAACTTCATTAGCACCACATCGGCGGCAAAGCGATCCTTGAGCGCCTCTTCGGTCATGGCGTTGCCACCGTACTTGATGACGACTGTAGTGCCATGAAAGCGGCGAATATAAGGCAACGCCTCGGTGAGAACTTGGCTTGTCATGTTGTCGTTAGGCGTGCTCATGGTTGCAAGCAGTCTCCTATCTGTGCTGTGGCATGTGCTGAGGCTGGCGGTTTATTGGCAGTTCCTTGCCAAGCAAATCGTCGGTCACAGAAAAGCCAGGGTTGAGTCCACTTGTTGTAGTTGTTCTTGAAACAGCGCCTGAATCCGATTCAGGGATTCAGCAGAGTCGGCTTCAAAGCGCAGGGACAAAACCGGGCTGGTATTTGAGGGGCGAATCAGCCCCCATCCGTCGTCGAAGTCTACGCGAATACCGTCTATGCGTGTGAGTTCCCCGTCGCCAAAGTCTGCGGTTTCCGCCAACGATTGCATCACGGTGAATTTGTGTTCTTCCGTAGTCTGAATTTTGATCTCCGGCGTGGTGACGGTAACCGGGTACTGTTCAAACCGCTGGTCAGCGGTCATATCTCCCTGACTGAGCAGAACCAACAGCCTAGCGGCAGCAAAGATGGCATCGTCAAATCCGTACCAGTTTTCTGTGACGCATAAGTGGCCGCTGAACTCTCCCGCCAGCGGCGACTGGGTCTCTTTGATTTTGGCTTTGATATGAGAGTGCCCAGTTTTCCACATTAGGGGTTCACCGCCGGCCTGGCGAATGATGGCGGGCAGATGACGACTGCACTTCACGTCAAAGATGATGGTTTGTCCGGGCAGCCGAGCGCAAATGTCCTGCGCAAACAGCATCATTAATTTGTCTGGCCAAATGATTTCACCCTTTGGGGTAACCACGCCCAGTCGGTCGCCATCGCCGTCAAAGGCTAGCCCGATATCGGCACCGGTTTCGCGCACCTTGCGGATGAGGTCCTGAAGGTTCTCGGGTTCCGCGGGATCGGGGTGGTGATTCGGGAAGTGACCGTCCACCTCGCAAAACAGCGGCGTTACCTGACAGCCTAGGGCTTCGATAATGTCCGGAGCGATGGCTCCTGCAACACCGTTGCCGCAGTCCACCACAACGTTGAGGGGTTTTTCTAAGCGGCAAACCGACAGCAATTGCTGACGAAATTGCGGCAGGATGTCCATTGACGAAGCGCTCTCTTGACCTTCGCTCAGGGTTTCGGTCTGAAGTTGTTGCAGCAGCACCTGAATTCGATCTTCGGCCAGGGTGATGCCGCCGATCATCATTTTCAAACCGTTGTATTCCGGCGGATTGTGACTGCCTGTAATCATGATCCCGGTCCCAGTGTTCAACGCATGTGTGGCGAAATACAGTACCGGGGTTGGCACCATGCCCACGCTGATCACCTCCATGCCGCCGTCGCACAGGCCTTGGACGAGAGCCGTTTCCAGCCCCGGGCTGGATAAGCGCCCATCCCGGCCCACCACCGCAGTGCTTTGGTTTTCCGCCAAAGCAGCCGTCGCAAAACTTCGCCCAATCCAATAAACCACAGGCTCGGTGAGGTTTTCTGTAGTGATGCCGCGGATGTCGTAGGCCCGAAAAATACCGGGATCCAGGTTGGGTTTGGGTTGAGGGCTACTCATGAATTCGTTCCTAGGTGTTTGGCGGTTGCAACCGGTGTCGGCAGTTCGGTCAACGCAACGATCTGGCAGTCGTTCCAGCAACCGTACAGGGTTTACAGATATGGTTAGTCCAACAGGTCAAGGGTTAGCGCTGTAATCGATCAGCAAACTGCTCGGATAGCTGTTCAATGAGCTGGCGGGCGATGGCGGTTTTAGGCTGTATGCCAAAGGCCACTTCGCCCTTGGCATGAATAAACGTGACGGCGTTATCAGCACTATTAAAGCCAATACGTTGATCCGAAACGTCGTTCACAACAATGGCATCCAAACCCTTGCGCTGGCGCTTGTCCCGAGCGTGTTGCAGGGTGTCGTGGGTTTCAGCCGCGAAGCCAATGACCACCTTCGCTTTACCCGCTTGAACCACCGAGGCAATGACGTCGGGATTTTGCACCAGTGCCAGCTGCACCTGATCCGTGGACTGGGTGTGGCGCTTGATCTTCTGGGTCTCTGCAGCGGCGGGCCGATAGTCCGCTACTGCAGCCACGCCAACGAAAACATCGGTATTCGGCAGATGTTCGTGCACCGCGTCGTACATTTGTTGAGCGGTGGTGATGTCCACGCGGTCAACGTCGTTATGACACGATCCTACGCCAGGCCCCGCGATCAATTTGACCCGAGCGCCAGCCTGTCTGGCCGCCTCGGCGATGGCCAGACCCTGCAGTCCCGAGCTGTGATTGCTGATGTAACGCACTGGGTCAATGGCCTCACGGGTTGGCCCGGTAGTCACCATGACCGTCAATCCCGACAGCTCGCCGGAACTGGAGTCGCCAGCGCTGGCGGCGAGGGCTTGCACCAACGCCTCCGGCTCGGTCATACGCCCTTCACCCACGTCGCCACAGGCTTGATCGCCACTGTCTGGGCCAATGATCTGGCACCCGTCGGCGCGCAAAACCGCTAGGTTTCGTTGGACTCCAGGGTTGGCAAACATTTGCTGGTTCATCGCCGGAGCGATACTGATCTGGGCATTGCTCGCCAGACAAAGAGTGCTGAGCAAGTCAGAGGCATCGGCGCTAGCCAGTCGAGAAATCACCCCAGCTGTGGCCGGGGCAATCAGAATGTGATCCGCCCATCGCGCTAATTCGATATGGCCCATGGCGGCTTCCCCAGCAGGGTCCCACAAATCATCACGAACCACATTGCCGCTGACCGCCTGAAGGGTGGTCGCCGTCACAAAGTGGTGGGCATTGGCTGTCATGACGACTTGCACCAGCGCACCGGCCTCTACTAGGCGGCGCACAAGTATGGGGGTTTTATACGCAGCGATACCGCCGCTCACTCCCAGCAAAATGTGTTTTCCAGTCAAATTTGACGATGTGTCGGGCATGGCCCCTTCCCTAGCGTGATGTTGAATGATTGATGTTCAGTGAACTGTATCGGTGATAGCGAATGAATCTTCTGGCAATACGGTGGCTTGAGAGCTGATGTCAAAGCAACCTGAGCAAACGCTTGCGCAGAATAACACCGAAGCCTCCGGCAGCGTAATTGCTAACTGGGTAGAGGAAGAGCAACCGCGAACGCGATTGAGTCGGTATGGGGCGGCTTCTATGTCTACCGCTGAACTCCTTGCCATTTGTCTGGTCAGCGGTGTGCCCGGCGAAGATGCGGTGCAGTTAGCTCGACGACTGCTGTTGGAGTTCGGTGGTTTAGGAGGGGTGCTGGCAGCACCGTTACCGCGTCTGCTGGACATTCGAGGCGTAGGCATAGCCAAGGCAACGCTGTTGAAAGCCATTCAAGAGCTGTCGGTTAGGGATGTGGAATCCCAGCTTAGCGGGGCGCAAAAGTTCGAGGACCCCAGCGCCGTGGCGGGTTATTTGCGAAAACGCATGGGCAGCCTGCCCCATGAGGCGTTCGCTTGTTTGTTCTTGACCGCTAAGCATGAGCAAATCGGATTCGAAATTTTATTTCGCGGCTCTATCGATCGCACCCACGTCCATGCGCGGGAAGTGCTCAAGCGAGGCTTGGAGCTCAATGCCGCCGCCGTCATCATCTGTCACAACCACCCATCGGGGAATACCGAGCCCAGTCAGGCGGATATCGCGTTAACCCGTTCACTGTCGGATCTGCTAGACCAGGTGGAAATTCGCTTGCTGGATCATATTGTCGTCAGCACACGGGGATGGGTGTCATTACAGTCCCGTGGGTTGATGTGACTTATTGCTGACTTATCTTGTACAGATCCGTGAGAGAGTATTCGGTGGATCAGGTGGGCTCGGCCGGCGGCTTGGGGATCACTCTAGTGGTTCAATCCTGCGTATCAAAACTGCAGGTGAAAAACTTGCAGATAAATGAAGAGAAGAACCTCTTAACGTTCCTTTTGCAACACGCTCTACATAACGCTCTTTATATATAGAGGCTCAACACTGGGCAGAACTGAGCAAATAACTAAGCAAATAAAGGACAGACTCTTTAGTCCTGCGGGGAGATCGGTTGCCAAGCGTCATTTTTGCCGGTTTGTCCCGGTTTTGTTGCTCTGGCTCCGTCACTTTGGTATAAACGCGCCTCAAATTTTTTGGGACTCCCATTATGTCCAAGGTATGTCAAGTTACGGGCAAGCGCCCCATGGCCGGAAACAACGTTAGCCACGCTATGAACAAGACTCGTCGTCGCTTCTTGCCGAATCTGCACGACCATCGTTTTTGGGTGGAATCAGAGAAGCGCTACGTCAAACTGCGTGTGTCATCTAGCGGTATGCGCATCATTGACAAGAAAGGTATCGACGAGGTCCTGAAGGACGTTCGCGCTGCTGGCCACAAAGTCTAAGTTGCTCAACTGAGCCATAGGAACGAATCATGCGAGATAAAATCAAATTGGTGAGCAGCGCCGGAACGGGCCACTACTACACCACCGACAAAAACAAGAAGAACACGCCGGACAAGATGGAGATCAAAAAGTACGATCCCGTCGTTCGTAAGCACGTGATCTATAAAGAAGGCAAGATTAAGTAGGCGATGCCTGAACTCCCGGAGGTCGAAACGACTCGTCGGGGAATCGAGCCCTTCCTAACCGGCCACAGGATTCAAAAGATCCATGTCCGCGATCACCGCTTACGGTGGCCGGTAAAACTGCCCGATCATCTGTCGGGCAGCCTCGTTCGAAGCGTCAGTCGACGCGCAAAATACATCCTGATCGAAACCGATTACGGCGCCTTAGTTGTGCACTTGGGCATGTCTGGCAGCCTGCGTGTGGTGGAGCCAGAAGAGGCCCCGCGCCTGCACGATCACCTCGATATTGAGATACAGGGTGGGCCCTGGTTGCGCTACAACGATCCTCGACGGTTCGGCAGCTTTCATTTCGCAGCGCATCCCAGTGAACAGCATTGGTTGCTAAAAAACCTGGGCGTGGAGCCCCTAGGTAATGAATTCTCGGCAGAGCATTTGTTCAGTACCTCGCGGAAACGCCGGGTGGCGGTTAAGAACCACATCATGGACGGCAAGGTCGTTGTGGGCGTGGGCAACATTTATGCGGCGGAATCTTTGTTTCGAGCCGGCATCAGGCCTGCCACGCCGGCGCATCGCGTCAGTCGTCGAGGCTACGAGCTGCTAACGACAGCCATTCGGCAGATTTTGGCTAACGCCATCGATGTTGGCGGTACCACCTTGCGCGACTTCATTGGCTCAGATGGTCAACCCGGTTATTTCAAGCAAAGTTTGAATGTTTACGGGCGCCAAGGGCTGCCGTGTCGCATCTGCACCACGACTCTTAAGCTACAGGTGTTGGGTCAGCGCAGCACAGTGTACTGCCCGAGCTGCCAGGCTTATTCGGGTTGGAAAAAAGCGGTTTGCTAAGGATAGGCCAGGGGCTCAACCGCCCTGGCTTTAAGAACTCTGGGAGCCTACTTCTTTGCCATTGAGGCGATGACCGCCGGGTGCACAAATTGGGAAATGTCGCCATCAAGGGCGGAGATTTCTCGAACCAGCGTTGACGAGATGAAGGAACAATCTCGAGACGTAGGCAAAAACACATACTCCATCTGCGGGTCTAAAGAGCGGTTCATTTCCGCCATTTGAAACTCATAGTCAAAGTCAGTGACCGTGCGCAGGCCGCGCAAGACAAAGCGCGTATTCTTGGAGCGCACATAGTCCACCAGCAACGAATTAAAGCCGTCTACAGAAACCCGGTCGCCATAGGGGGCCAGAACCTCACGGCACAATTCCATACGATCTTTGAGATCAACGGCAGGGTCTTTTTGCGCGGATGTGCCAATCGCCAAAACCACGTGATCGAACAATGTCAGCGCTCGGTCGACGAGATCGGTGTGGCCATTGGTGATGGGATTAAAGGATCCTGGATAGACCACAATACGTTCGGACATGTCGCGTGTTCCTTGCAGATTGGCTGTCAGAGCGGTCAGCTACGGCTCACCGTTCAAAGGCGCGAGAATGCTACCGCCGCCCCAAGGCAACTGCAATAAAACTCCCGGGCATCTATGCCCGGCGCAGATGAGTCAACGGGTCAAACCTTTCGGGCCAGGACGCAGCGAGTCGTCCCCGCCTTGGCGGTTTTAGACGCGGTCAGCCCGTTGGCGTTCAGTGTTTCATCAATCAGGGCCTGGTGCCCTTGCTGGTACTCCACATACAGCGCTCCGCGTAGCAGCTTGTGCTGGCAGATACTGGAAATGGCTTTCTTAAGCAGATCCGGATGGTTAAAAGGCGGGTCAACAAAGATCACGTCAAAAGATTCGCCGCAACGCTGTAGATAGTCCAAGGCGTTGCCGTTGACCAATTCGCACTGATTTTCTAAGGACAATTGTTGCAGCGACTGCTGCAAGCTGCGGGCGGTGTCGCGCTGTTGTTCCACTAAAACCACCCGACCCGCCCCATTGGAGGCTGCCTCGATGCCCAGCACACCGGACCCAGCAAACAGATCCAGGCACACAGCGTCGGCTAACTCTGGGCGCAGCCAGTTGAGCAGCGTTTCCCGCGTGCGGCCCAAGGTTGGCCGCAGATCCGGTAGGTTTGGGAAGGCGATTTTTCGCCCACGCAAGCGACCGCTATTGATGCGTACTTCCTGGGCTTTTGCAGGACGGACATTTTTTTTCAAAGGGTGTCATCCGGGCGCTAAGATACAGAGCGCGATGCTATAGAATTCTTAGCCGACAAACGATGGGTAGCGGTATTGCCCGTCGTCCTCTCACAAAAGAAGCAAGACCATGACAGAGCCTACTGACCCATTATCCAGCCAAGAGCCAGCTGCAAAGACGAGCTTTTTTGGCAAGCTGCGTTCCGGCTTGTCCAAAACTCGGGCCCAGTTAGCCACGGGCTTGGGCAACTTGATTCTGGGCGAGAAAGAAATCAACGAAACCGCTCTGGAGGATCTCGAGGCGGCATTGCTCATGACCGATGTGGGCATGGAAACAACTCAGGCTATTATCGCGGAGCTAACCGAGCGTGCCGGCCGCAGGGAGTTGGCAAACATGTCAGCCTTGTACGAAGCGCTGCATCAGCTACTAGTCCAGCGCTTGCAGAATGTGGTGCGCCCAATGGCCATGGAGCCTCGACAGCCAGATGGCATGCCCAAGGTCGTGTTTTTTGTCGGGGTCAACGGCGTGGGTAAAACCACCACCATTGGTAAATTGGCTAAGCGTTACAAAAGCCAAGGTTTAAACGTCATGTTAGCCGCGGGGGACACCTTCCGTGCTGCAGCGGTAGAGCAGTTACAGGCCTGGGGCCAACGGGAAGGTATTCCTGTGGTGGCTCAGGCTCAGGGCTCTGACAGTGCTTCGGTTGCGTTTGACGCAGTGCAAAGCGCTCAGGCTAGGGGCGTGGATGTATTGCTGGTGGATACGGCGGGTCGATTACAGGCCAAAGCCCAGCTGATGGATGAGCTGGCCAAAATTCAGCGGGTGGTAAAGCGCCTAGATCCTCAAGCTCCTCACGAGGTGATTCTGGTGCTGGATGGTGGCGTGGGCCAAAACGCCCTGGGTCAGGTAGCACTGTTCAATGAAGCGGTGCCCCTCACAGGTTTGGTCGTCACCAAGTTGGACGGCACCGCCAAAGCGGGTGTGCTCTTTGCCCTAGCGTCCCAGCCCGGTGATCTGAAGAACATTCCGATCTACTTTATCGGCGTGGGCGAGGGTGTTGAGGATCTTCGAGTGTTTGAACCGGAGGATTTTGTGTCAGCGCTTTTGCAAGAAAACGAGCCCAGCTAAACGATGGCTTTTTTAGAGCTTCAGCACGTCACCCGGCGTTTTGACAACGGCCAGGAGGGTTTGTCCGATGTGTCCTTGGGCATTGAGCAGGGGAGCATGGCGTTCATCACTGGTCATTCAGGGGCGGGCAAAAGCACGCTGCTGAAACTGCTGATTGGTGTGGAGGCGCCAACCTCCGGGCGCGTAGTCGTGGATGGCTGTGATCTGAGAAGTCTGGGTGCCAAGCGTATGCCTTGGTATCGCCGGCAAATTGGCATTGTGCTGCAAGATCATAATTTGCTGCCCGACCGAACCGTCTTTGACAATGTGGCACTGCCTCTGCAGCTCAGTCCCTTACCCGCGAAAGACATCGCGCGCCGGGTTCGTGGGGCCTTGTCGACAGTGGATCTGAGCGACAAAAGCAGTCTTTTCCCCAGGCACCTGTCCACGGGTGAGCAGCAGCGAGTTGGTATCGCCCGGGCAGTCGTGACCCGGCCCAGCATCATCCTTGCCGACGAACCTACGGGCAATTTGGACCCGTTTTTGTCGCGGCAGGTCATGGCGCTGTTCCATCAGTTTCGGGATTTGGGATCCACGGTACTGGTTGCCAGCCACGACATTGATTTGATCAAAGATCAGGGCTGTCGAATTTTGCATCTTTCGCAAGGCAGTCTGGTGCAAGACACCCAATTGACCGGGGCTGGAGAATCGTCATGACCGAATCTCAGGGCATGTCTGACCTCAGGTTGGATCGACCACCTCTGCAAAAGCGTCTGCTGGCTTGGTTTTGGGATCACAAGCGGGTGGCGGCGGAAACCACGCTGTTCGTTAGCCAGCGCTTGGTTGCCAGTTTTTTGGTGTGGCTGATGGTGGGCATGGCCTTGACCTTGCCGGGGCTGCTTTGGATCGCCCAAAGTAATCTAGATGCTTTTGCTGGCCAGTGGCAGGGTAAGGCTGGCTTGACGCTATACATGAAAGTTGGCGCGCCAGACGCGCAAATTTCCCGTCTTGCGGCGTCCTTAGCGGCAGAGGATCGAGTCCAACAAGTGACGTTGATAACGCCGGAACAAGCGTTGCAAGAACTTCGGGGACAAACCGACGATTCGGAGTTTTTGCGCCAGGCGCTAGACGCCATTGACACCAACCCACTGCCGGCAGCGTTTTCGCTGGTACTAGATGACGATGCCAGTTACCTACAGCTGGAAGGGCTCAGTCGCCGTCTGCTCAATGAGCCTGGAGTCGATGATGTGGTGATCCAATCCACTTGGCTGGAGCGACTTCGCGATCTTTCAGAATTGGCTCGGCGTATGGGCACCGGACTTTCGGTGATTTTGTTGCTGGCCGCCGTACTGGTCACCTTTGCCTCGGTGCGTTTGGCCATCGAGAGCAGGCTGGGTGAGTTGCGCATATTGGGCTTGGTCGGCGCCACGTCGGGTCAAATGCGGCGACCGTTTTTGTATTTTGGGGCCGCATACGGCCTTGGTGGTGGCATGATGGCAATTATGTTGATTGCCGTGTTTCTGAACAGTATTGAAGCGCCCATGAGATCTTTGCTGCTGTCCTATCAGTTAGGTATTGAGCTGGCTGGTTTTACGGGAAGCTTCTTACTGGCCGTGCTGTTCTTAGGCTGGCTGCTGGGTATCTTGGGAGCCTTGCTGGCCATGTCACAACGCTTGGGTGGTCTTTCCAGAGAAAGCTAACCCCACGCCGCCAAACTTCGCATTTCTTCAGCACAGATCACAAAATGAGCGGCTAATTGCATGATTTTTGTCTCAAAAGGGGGTTAGCACTCGCCACGCGCGAGTGCTAACATCCGCGGCCGTGTTACCCAAAGTAGCAAAAGGCGTGGTGGTTCCATAGCAGTAAAGGGAACGAACCAAAATGGAACATCCTAAAATGGAACCCCAAGCCTAGGAAAGATCTCTAGCCAAAGTGAGCTAGAACAAAGAGGGTTGGAAAGATGACAACAGACGTAATGAAAATGCCAAGTATGGCACCAGGGGCGGATCTGGACGCCTATCTGCGGACGATCAGCCAGTTTCCCATTCTCAGCCCAGAAGAAGAGCAATCTCTGGCATACCGATTGCGCGATGAAGGCGACCTCAGCGCGGCACGAGAGTTAGTTATGTGCCACCTACGCTTCGTCGTTCACTTAGCGCGGTCCTATAAAGGTTATGGCCTACCTCAGGCGGATTTGATTCAAGAAGGCAACGTCGGATTGATGAAGGCGATTAAACGCTTTGACCCCTCAGTAGGCGTGCGGCTGATTTCCTTCGCGGTGCATTGGATTAAGGCCGAAATGCACGAATACATTTTGCGCAACTGGCGTATCGTTAAAGTCGCTACTACCAAGGCCCAGCGCAAACTGTTCTTCAATTTGCGCGGCGCGAAGAAAACCAGCAACTGGTTGAGCGTGGAAGAAACCAACGCCATTGCCAATGAGTTGGGCGTGCCCAGCGCTGAAGTGACGCGCATGGAAAGCCGCTTAAGCGCCAGCGACATGGCTTTTGATGGCTATGCCAGTGACGACGAAACCGCTAGCGCACCTGTGCACTATTTGCCCTCCGCATCACCGGATCCGGCGGACTTGGTGGCTAACGCCAGTAGCGACCAAGACATGCATTTAAGACTCAGTGAAGGGTTGGCGAATTTGGACGAACGCAGCCGGGACATTCTGCAGCAACGTTGGTTGAGTGACGACAAAGCCACGCTGCACGAATTGGCAGAAGAATACGGCGTGTCTGCTGAGCGTATTCGCCAACTCGAAAAGAACGCGATGAATAAGCTGAAAACGGCGATTTCGTTGGAACGTTAACTGGCGG
>JAYOSS010000035.1:0-18730 GCA_038139355.1 Gammaproteobacteria bacterium | reverse complement strand
ATGGAGAAGCGACCCGCATAATTCACCGGGCGCTAACTCCACCCATTTAAATAACCGCGCTGACAGCGCGACACAGGGAGACCAACATGACAGACGCATACATTATCGACGCAGCCCGCACCCCAAGGGGCATCGGCAAGGCAGGCAAAGGAGCCCTGTCCGAATTTCACCCTGGCCGCTTATTGGCCAAAGTGTTTGAGGGCATTGGTCAGCGCAACGATCTGAACACCGCAGAGATCGACGACGTAGTGGTCGGCTGCAGCTCTCAGGTAGGCAAACAAGGTTCCTGTGTTGGACGGATGGCCGCGTTGGATGCAGGCTGGGATACCTCTGCATCAGCGGTCACCTTGGATCGCTTCTGCGGCTCTGGCATTACCTCAGTGAATTTGGCCGCAGCGAACATCATGAGCGGCATGGACGATTTGTGCGTTGCCGGTGGCGTTGAGATGATGTCTTACACCACCACTCGCATCCCAGAAAACAACAACCGCACCGTGGACGGCGGCAACCTGCATTTGCGGGACATCCACCCACAGCCTCATCAGGGCGTATGCGCCGACATGATCGCGACCCTGGAAAACTTCAGCCGCGAAGAGCTAGACGCTTTGGCGGTCGAGTCACAAAACCGGGCTCAGCACGCCATCGAGCAAGGCTACTTTGATCGCAGCGTTATGCCGGTCTTCAACGACGACGGCACCGTGGCACTGGATCGGGAAGAATTTCCACGTCCGGGCACAACCCTGGAAAGCCTGGCGGCACTACCCACGGTATTTTCCCAGTTTATGGACGCGCCAATCGATGACACCGGAGAGACCTTTGCCCATCTGGTAGCGCGCAAATACCCGGATCTGGACATCAACCACGTGCACCATGCGGGCAACAGCTCTGGCGTTGTGGATGGCGCTGCGGCATTGATCTTGAGCAGCAAGGACTATGCGGACAAAGTGGGCTGGAAGCCCAGAGCCCGCATCATCTCCATGGCTACCGTCGGCGGTGATCCCACCCTTATGCTGAACGAGCCTGTGCCTGCAGCCAAAAAAGCTCTAGCGCGCGTTGGTATGACCACTGACGATATCGATTTGTTCGAAATCAATGAAGCCTTCGCCGTTGTGGCAGCCAAGTTCATTCGTGATCTGCAGTTGGATCCAGCCAAGGTCAACGTAAACGGCGGCGCTATGGCCTTGGGGCATCCCATCGCCGCCACCGGCTCAATCCTCATCGGTACCGTGCTGGATGAATTGGAGCGCCGGGACCTCAACACGGGCCTGATCACCATGTGCACGGGCGGCGGCATGGCTCCAGCCATCATCATTGAGCGAGTTTGATCACTCGGCATCAATGCCATAACCAACGCCCCATCGGGTCAGCGCGGTTGACCCGATGGCTAGCCATCTCTTTGCTGTTCTGGCTCGCAGCCTGCGGCCCCAACCCACAAGACATCCAAAATCAGGCCCTGGAAGCCGCAGCCCTTTGGTTTGAATCGGCTCAAGCCAGCCAGACCGCCCCTGAGGAAGTGCCCGCTCCAAGCTGTCACGCATTTGGACTGCTAAAGTTCCCCGACGTTAGCTGCGCAGAAATGATTGAACATGCTGCACGACTGGATGCGTCAACCCGGCGGGTAGACAGCGTTCGTCTGCAAGAGTGTTTTGGCACTGGCGCCAAAGAAGTTTGCGGGGATTTCGCGGAGCTGTGGTTTACCACCCAAGACCCTTCCGGGGCAGCGATCAAAGAGGGCATGGTGCTCAAGCGTGACGACGACAGGTTCCGAGTGTACTGGTATCGCTCGGACACCCTATTCACCGAGCTCACTCGCCAAGCTGAACGGGCCAAGGCCCAAAGCACTGATCAACAAGCGGAAGAGCAACGTCTGCGCCTGCAGGGGGCATACACCCAAATGGTTCAGCGCGACCCCAGCATTTACCAATACCCGGTGTGTATCGATGCCCGAGTCAGCCGTTCTGTCATGCAGGGAGACCTCATGCAGCAAGATCAGGTCAGCGGTGCGGAGCTGGATCGCCGCGCCATGGCGTGTTCAGCTGAGCTATGCTTAACCCTTGTCGGACAAAAAGTCGCGGCCTTGTGCCTGTAAAGTGACAGGACGGGTCCAACACAAAACCGGTCAACTCAGGCAAATCGAAGAACGAGCAATCGCTATGGACACACAGTCAGAACAAGAATTTCGCGCAGACACTCGGGCCTGGCTCCAAGAAAACTGTCCCGACGGCGCCCGGGGCCCAGGTCAAACGCCCTGGGGCAGCCGCAAAATCACGTTAGAGCGTGACAGCGCCCTGTGGCTGGAACGTATGGCCGAGCGGGGCTGGACAGTGCCTACCTGGCCTAAAGCCTATGGCGGCGCGGGCTTGGACAAAGACCTCTACCCCATCTTAATCGACGAACTCAAACGCATTGGCGCACGCACACCGCTAACCGGCCGCGGCGTCAACTACATTGGCCCAACGATTTTAGAGCTGGGCAGCGAAGAGCAGCGTCAGCGCTGGCTGCCGGGTATTGCCCGGGGTGAAGGCGGCTGGGCCATGGGATATTCCGAACCTGGCGCAGGTTCTGACCTGGCCAGCCTGTCCTGCCGCGGCGAATTGATTGGCGATCAATACCAAATCAACGGGCGCAAGGTTTGGACTTCAGACGCCATGGACTGTGACTACATCTTTGTGCTGATTCGCACGGATCCGGATGCCCCCCGCCATGAAGGCATCAGCCTCATTCTGGTGGACATGGATCAGCCCGGCGTCGAAGTCAGCCCGATCCGCCTGATCTCTGGAGAATCACCGTTCTGCGAAACCGTCTTCAACGATGCTCTGGCTCCCGCAAACGACGTTATCGGTGGAGTCAACAAGGGCTGGACCGTGGGCAAGCGTTTGCTGCAATACGAGCGTTCTACCCATGCAGGCATTAACACCTCCGGGTCTCAAGGCGGCCGCTCAGTAGCCAGCCCGCTGCCCGAACTGGTACAGCGCTACCACGGTGACGCCGACGGGCGTATCAGCGAGCCAGCGTTGCGGCGACGGGTCATCGATCACCAACTGGCCTTCAAAGCCCAACAGTTGACACAGCAACGGGTTATCCAAGAAACCGAGGCCAGCGCGCCGGGCTTCGCCTCATCAGCAGTAAAATTGTCCAATGCGCTGATCACCCAAGAGGGCGACGAAATCCTAGTGGCTGCCATGGGCACCTTAGGCGCAGGCTGGCAGGGCGACGGGTTCACAGCCCAAGAACTCAGCACCACTCGCGATTGGCTGAAGCAAAAATCTCTGACCATCGCCGGGGGTACCAAGGAGGTTCAAATGAATATCATCGCCAAGCGTGTACTGGGATTGCCAGACTGATGAGCAACTTACAAACCAACCCATACGACCAAACCCACAACATGGCGCGCATCAACGATGTAGACCTGCACTATGTGCTGGAAGGCGATGCGCAGCGCCCGACTTTGGCCCTGATTAATATGGCTAGCCATAACCTCACCTGCTGGGAAGTGGTGTTGCCGGAGTTACTGCAACACTTCCGGGTACTGCGCTTTGACCTGCGCGGCACAGGCAAATCCGGTTGGGTCGATGACGAAGACACCTTTAACTTCGCCCAATACGCCGACGACTTGGCTGGCCTGCTGGAGCACTTAAATATCCAACGCGCCTTTGTGGTGGGCGTGGCCTATGGCGCACGCACAGCCGCACAGTTTGGATTGCGTCATCCCCAGCGACTTAGCGGACTGGGCATGTTTGATGTGGCTCTGACGCCACCGGTGGACCAAACGGAACAAGGTGCCTTGGGTGAAGAAGCGCGACAAATGCTGGTCCAGGCAGGCATGGCTATGCCGGTGCGACAAAAATACTGGCGCTTTTATGAGAATCGACCCACCGCCTTACTGTGTCATACCGCCCACACCCGAGAACCGGATACGACCGCCATGATTACGGCGATTACCGCGCCTACGTTGGTAGCCTGCGGTGAGCAGGACATGAATTTATCCGCCGCTCGTCATATCGCTGCACAAATTCCCGGGGCTACCTTCGCGGCCATGCCCATGACTGGGCACGGATCACCGTTTTATCGACCGGATCTGTTTACCCAGCTAATCGCGGACTTTCAAACGTCACTGATCTAAAGCTAATCGTGCGCTGATCAGGGCTGCAGGCGTCGAATGATCCAGCCGCCGTCATGTTGTAGGTATTGGATACGGTCGTGGAGCCTGCCTTCCCTACCCTGCCAAAACTCATACTGACTCGGCTCCAAGCAATATCCGCCCCACTGCTCAGGCCTGGGCGCTTGCTCACGATGGGTATTGGCCAACGCCTGGTATCGGCGCTCTAGCACCCCCCGGTCCTCAACGGGCTGGCTCTGATTTGACGTAGCTGCCGCTAATTGACTGTCCAAGGGTCTGGAATAAAAGTAGGCGTCACTTTGATCCTCGGGCAGCGCCACCACTCGTCCCCGCACCCGAATCTGCCGATCCAACTCACGCCAATGAAAGAGCAGTTCAGCCTGAGGATTCACGGTGAGCGCCTGACCTTTTTCACTGCGCCGATCGGTAAACCAGCGCAAACCCTGAGCGTCAGCACCCTTGAGCAACACCGTTCGCACCGACGGTTGATCTGTAGCAGCGGTGGCTAGAGCCATGGCGTTGTAATCCAGTACTTGCGCCTGCTCAGCTTCCCCAAGCCAGCGCTGGAACTGAGTCAGCGGATCTGCAGCGACATCACTCTCACGGAGCGTCCCATATCGATAGTCGCGGCGTAGGGCGGCGATGGACTGGTCGTCGTTAGTGGGTGGTTTGACAGACATTGGTTCTGGGCTCCGTGGAGAACTGGGGCAAGACTATGCCCTTGGCTGCCCACAGACCAGTACTTAACGCCTCTGGCGCCTCATTCAGTTTGCGGCTGCCGCCTGTTCATGTTGATTGCTGCGATAACCCCAGACCGGGGAAAACATGGCGCCATAAACAAACAAAATGGCAGACAGCAGCATGGCCGGAATCAACGCATTCAGCGTACCCGTCGCTTCAATCAGCCAACCCAGCACGATGGCCCCAAGCGGCGCACTGCCCACCAAACCGATGCTGAACACGGACAGGATGCGCCCAAGATAGGGCTTGGGAGCGGACTCTTGCACGATGCTGCGGGCCAAGTTTGTGGTGATACCCATGTTCAGTCCCCAGCCGATAGTGGCCACCACAAAGAGCCAAAACGGTGGTTCGATCCACATCAGAAAGACCACCAAAATCCGCGATAACTGCATAATCAAGAACAGCTTGCCCGGTCGCAGCAAGGGCTGATAGCGCAGTAGCAGGATGTTCGAAGCGGTGGCGCCGGCGTAGAAAATAGCCATCAACACCGCCAGCAACCAGGCAGAGCCGTCGTAAATTCGCACCACGATAAAGGGGAATACGGTAATAAAAGCCCCTGCGTTGAAAATGCTGGAGGCAAAGGTAATGGTCAACACGTTAAAGATAACCGGATGCTGATAGGTCGCGGTTAGCCCCTGACGAATACCGGCAAGGGCGCTGGGCTTGTCCGCGGTATTTTCTGCGGCCGGTGGCGGCTGAACCGCAGGCACGCGCATCATCATGATGCCCGCCAAGGCCAAACCCAAGGCCTGGGCGAGCAAGACTGGCGTAACGCCCACCTCATCAATTTGTCCGGCCAGCACCAAACCCACCACCTGAACCACAAAACCGATGGCGGTAGCTGCCGTCACACCTTGTTGAATTTCGCTGCCGGCAATTCGATTGAGCAACGCCTGTTGGCCGGGCATGGAAAACGACTGCACCACAGTCATGCCCAGGCCCCAGAACAGTACGCTGGTGACACCCAACCACTGCCATTGTTCCATGGTGACCAAAAACAGGGGGAACAAGGGTGCCAGCAAATAGATCCGAATCAGCAAACGCCGGGCATCAACCCGATCGGCACTAGCGCCGCCAGCAAGCATGAGAAACACACCCGGCAAGCCGATAACGGCCTGAATCAGTCCCACCTGATCCGCCGGCAAATGCAGGATCCCGATCAGAATCCAACTCAACAACAGTTGCTGCATAGCCAGGGCCATGCCGGAAAATCCTGTAGAGCCTAGGTAGGCCCGAAAAGTTTGGTTGCCCCAGATCGACGTTGTACTTGTTTGCTCAGCCATAACTCATCCCCCAAACCGAGCATGTGTCGCAATAGCCGCTAACGCAAGCGACGGTTGTCAATGGGGACTAGGCGCGACAGGGATTACCGAACGCAAAAACGAAGAACCGGGGCAAGCCCCGGTTCTAAACATGCGCCCTCGCGCCGGTCAGCGGGTGCTGGCTACTGGATTTCCAGCAACTCCACCTCGAACACTAACGTCGCGTTTGGCGGAATCGCGCCGCCAGCGCCGCGCTCGCCGTACGCCAATTCTGGGGGCACGACCAAGCGCCACTTAGCACCAACGCCCATCATCTGCAGAGCTTCGGTCCAGCCAGCGATCACTCGATTCACCGGAAACGACGCAGGGCTGCCCCGCTCTACAGAGCTATCGAAAACGGTGCCGTCGGTTAGGGTGCCATGATAATGAGTAACTACCGTATCGGTGGCTTGAGGCTTGGGGCCCGTGCCTTCCACCAGCACTTCGTATTGCAGGCCTGATTCGGTGGTAACAACACCGGGACGCGCCGCATTTTCTGCCATATAGGCCTCTCCTGAGGCGGCTTTGCTGGCCATCAGCGCTTGAGACAATGCCATCATTAATTGTTCTTCATTCGCCAATGGCACTTGGGAATCTTCGCCGGCAATAGCCTGCTGGGCGCCCAACAAGTAGGCCTGCATATCAATGATCTCACCCCCCTGTTCCTGCACGCCTTGTGCTTGGCGATAACCGATCAGGTAACTGGCGCTCTCGACATCGGAAGAGGCATCAAAAGATTTATCGGACATGGGTGTCTCCGCTTGGTTGCAGCCAGCGACCAACACGCCAGCAGCCATCATCATCGCTGACGGCAAATGTTTGAAAAGCTGTTTCATTGATGTCTCCGAATGGTTTATTTGGACAAGGGTCGACACACCACCAGTGTGACGAAAGCGCCCTGCTTCACCCAGCGATGGGGCGTGGTTACACTAACGAACTTCCAGCAAAACTGGGCGATTCGCGTAAACCAGTTGCACACAAACGACAGCGACCGGGTCACAGGATACGGCAGCAGCACGTTGATTACACGAAAGGATTGCTGGAAGCTGGGCGTCTGGCCATAAAGGGCTGTGCGAAATCTCCGTGTGGCAGGGATGTGGCAAAGATTTGGCAAGGACCTTGCCAGGATTGGCGGAGCTTTTGAGTGCTGTCATCAATCCAGCTGTCCGTGTTCCGACAAAAATCGGGTCGCGTCCGGGACTGGGTGACCTCACAGCGCTTTGGACCATTTATACCGTGAAAACCAACGAGAACAATTCATGACGGAACTGCGGCTCATCCAGCGAATAAACAGTACGTGTACAAACCGTCTGAAAACACTGACTGTCGCCTTGACGCTGGTCTTGGGTTTAGTGACCAGCGCCATTGGACTCGCCTCTGCGGCAGAGGACGTTAGTGAATCCACCGCTCTGGAGGCCCAGGCCCCTAAGCTAGCGCCGCTGTCAGCCCACCCGCGTACTGCGCGCATCGTGGCAGAGCAGCTACGGCGCAATCATTACGTAGAACTTGAGGTGGACGATGCGCTGTCTAGCCGCATGTTCGACAACTACCTGGACGCACTGGACCCCGGCCGGTATTACTTCCTCGCCGCAGACATCGAGGAATTTGAAAGCTACCGCTTCGAACTGGACAACGCCCTGAACCGAGGGGATTTGATTCCCGCCTTCCGCATGTTTAACCGCCTGCAGCAACGACTGATGGATCGCTCGGCCTACGCGCAAAAACGCATTGCCGACGGCTTAGAAAATTTGGATTTCACCACCGAGGAGATCATCCTCATCGAGCGCACCGACGCGCCCTGGCCAGCCGATGAGGCAGCCCAGGACCGTTTGTGGGACAAACGCATCAAGTCCCAAGTGCTGAGCATGAAACTTAACGATAAGGACTTGGATGAAATCAGCGAAACACTGGAAAAGCGCTACCGCAATCAGCGCAAGGTAGCGCTGCGCAATCGCAGTGAAGACGCTTTCCAAACCTTTATCAACGCCTTTGCCTCGACCTTTGACCCACACACCCAGTATTTTTCACCGCGCACTTCCACCAACTTCAACATCAACATGTCGCTGTCCTTGGAAGGCATCGGCGCCGTGCTGCAAACCGATGAAGACGCGACAAAAATCGTGCGCCTGGTGCCCGCAGGCCCGGCGGACAAATCCGGCGAGCTCAAACCGGCCGACACCATTTCAGCCGTGGGTCAGGGTCAAGAAGGTCCGATGATTGACGTTGTGGGCTGGCGACTGGACGACGTCGTGGAGTTGATCCGCGGACCCAAGGATTCCACCGTGCGCTTGGAAGTCAGTAGCGACGATGCGGATAGCGACGAGACCCGAATCGTGACCATTGTGCGCAACACCATCAAACTGGAAGAACAGGCGGCCCAAGCCAAGATCATCACGCTGGATGATCTTGGGGCAACCCGGCGTATCGGCGTAATCGATATCCCCACCTTTTATTTGGACTTCAAAGGACAGCAGGACCGCGACCCGGATTTCCGCAGCACCACCAAGGACGTCACCCGGCTAATCAACCAGCTAAAAGAACAAGGCATCGATGGTCTTGTCATCGACCTGCGCAACAATGGCGGTGGTTCTTTACAAGAAGCCGACACCATGACGTCGCTGTTCATCCCCTCGGGGCCCACGGTACAGGTCAAGTCCAATGGCAGCCGCCCCACTATTTATCGCAATAACGATGACGCTGTGATCTATGCAGGTCCCATGGCGGTGCTAGTGAATCGGCTTTCCGCTTCAGCTTCCGAGATCTTTGCCGGCGCCATGCAGGACTACGGCCGGGCGGTAATTGTGGGCGGCCAGACCTTCGGTAAGGGAACCGTACAAACCATGATTCCCCTAAACCGGGGGCAGCTGAAGTTAACCGCTGCAAAGTTCTATCGGGTTTCTGGACAGAGCACCCAGAACCAAGGGGTGATTCCAGACATCGAATTTCCTTCGCTGTTTGATGAAGAGGCGATCGGCGAAAGCTCCTTAGACGGCGCCATGCCTTGGGATGTCATACAAGCGGCTCGGTTTGCGCCGTTTAGCGAGCTATCGCCCTACATCTTTGATTTGCAGACTCGGCACCTGGAGCGAACGAAAAACGATCCTCACTTTAATTACTACCGAGCGCTCAAGCGCAAAGCCCAAGAGCGGTCGGAGCGGACGTATTTGTCCTTGAACGAAGTCCAGCGGCGGGAAGAAAAAGAACAAGACGATTTGTGGCGCCTGAATCTAGAAAATACCCTGCGGGCCGCAACGGGCAAAACCGTTGCTGCCAATCTGGACGAACTTGAAGATCTGCAGGAGGCCGAAGCAGAAGCCCTGACCGCTGACAAATCGGAAACCGCGTCAACAGGCCCAGACAGCACTCCTAAGACGAAGCAGAATGCTGAGGAGTTGGGAGACGCCGAAGCAGCTCAAGACAAGGCTATTGAGGAAATCGGCGACGATCCCATGCTTAGAGAATCTGGGCGCATTGTTGGCGACCTAGTCGATCTGATGACCGGTACGCCCACCTCGCCACCGTTAACCGCCGAGGTCGCCGCAGCAGAAACTGCCCAGCCCTGATAACTCCCCTGCCTGGCGCCAATGGCGCTCTTGGTAGAAAGCCAGGCCAGTGACTAGCCGTCTTGGGCCACGGCCACTTTACTGGCGCGTTGGCGAATGGCCTGCAGCAGCGACGTTTCAAATTCCTCCACACTCATGGTGTGCTGATCCTGCTGACCGTAGCGTCGCAGCGTAACGGTACCATCCGCCACCTCCCGCTCGCCGATGATCAGCAGGTTTGGAATTTTCCGCGTAGCGCCCTGACGAATCTTCTTCGGCAACGTGTCGTTTGATGGCGCCAGCTCGGCTCGCACCATCTGTCCACGCATGCGCTGACAAATTTCATTCGCGTAGTCATCGTACTGTTCGGACACCGTTAGCAACTGCACTTGGATCGGGGCCAACCAGGTTGGGAAGGCGCCGCCATAGTGCTCAATCAGAAAAGCCACCATGCGCTCATGGGTGCTAAAGGGCGCTCGATGGATGCAATACGGAGTGTGCTCTTCGCCATCAGAGCCGGTATAGGTCAGCTCCATGCGCCCGGGCACCGCAAAGTCCAATTGCACCGTTGATACCGACTCTTCTCGACCGGTCACGGTGTTGAATTGAATATCGATTTTTGGGCCGTAAAACGCTCCCTCGCCGATGCCGACTTTGAAATCGATACCCAGCTCGACCAGCACCTCTTCCAGAATGCGCTCGGATTCTTCCCAGGCCTTGGGGTTGTCCACGTATTTTTCTTTACCCTTGGGATCTTCCGGGTCCCACTTGGACAAGCGCACATGAAACGTGTCCAGGCCGAGAATGTCATAGGCTTGCTGATACATGCCCATGATGGCTTTAAATTCGTCTTTGATTTGCTCAGCGGTGCAGTAAATGTGCGCATCGTTCATGCACATGCCGCGCACTCGCACCAAGCCACTCACCGCACCGGAATCCTCGAACCGGTAGACCTGACCGTATTCAGCCAATCGCAACGGCAAATCCCGGTAGCTTCGAGGCTCCGCAGCAAATACTTTGTGGTGATGAGGGCAGTTCATGGGGCGCAGGCGATAGGCTTCCTTAACCCGAGTTTCGCCTTCACCGTCTTCCTGAGTCTCCATCAACTCCATGGCCGGGTACATGTCTTCAGCGTAATACGGCAAATGCCCAGTCGTGTGGTAAAGGGATTCTTTGGCCAGGTGCGGCGTGGCCACTCGGACGTAGCCCGCTTTGAATTCTAGCTCCTTGGCCAGATTTTCCAGCTCATCGCGCACGATGGTGCCGTTGGGCAACCAGAGCGGTAAGCCCTTACCAATATCGTTGTCGATGGCGTAGATGCCCAGCTCCCGACCCAATTTTTTGTGGTCTCGGGTCAGAGCCAGCTCGTAAGCCTCCACATGCTTATCTAGGGTTTCTTTATCCAGAAACGCCCAAGCGTAGATGCGGGTCATCATCACGTTGTCTGAATTACCGCGCCAATAGGCTCCGGCAACACTGCGAATTTTGAAGGCATCCCGGGGGATGTCTTTCGTGGTGTGTACGTGGGGACCCTCGCACATATCCAAAAACGGCCCATTGCGATAGAACGTTAGCGTATCGAGGCCATTCTTTTCGATCAGTTCGCTACCGTATTCCTGTTTATAGGGCTCGCCCATTTCGGCGATCCGAGCTAGGGCATCTGCAGCGCTGAGTTCTTCTCGGTCAAAGCGCTGGCCTTTTTTCAGGATCTTTTTCATGCGCCGGGTCAGGTCAGGAAAGTCCTCTTCGGTGAGGGGCGCAGAGAGAATAAAGTCGTAGTAGAAGCCATCGCGGATTGGCGGTCCAAATCCTAGGGTACTGCCAGGGCGCATTTCCAGAACCGCCTGAGCCATAACGTGGGCCAGGCTGTGGCGAACGGTATACAGCTCATCGTGCTCTACGTCTTCGCCCTCGTGTTCAAAGCGTTGTTCGGAACTGGACATGTCACTCCCTTATGCCAATAGATACATCAATGCACCGCTAGTGCCCAGCGCCGCGCCGGCAATAGTAATACTGGAGGCTCTGCGGCACTAGCCTTGGGCCTAAATCCGAGGATTACGCACTCAGGATTTGCCCTGTCCCGACAACTCGGAAGCCTGCTCTTGAGTGACACCGGCCAACAGCATCACCCCAAGCAGAATCAGTACAATCAAAGCACCCATACCCAGCCGCGCGGAAGCAAAGACATCCGTCACCGTTGCGACCATCAACGGTGCAAGAAATGCCGTAACCGAGCCGCTCAGACCGTACAGGGCGAAAAACTGCGCGGTCATGGACGGCGGCGAGATGCGTGCCATTAAGGTGCGCGAAGCAGAAAGTCCGGTCACGAAAAAGACCGCAAAAATCTGGTTGGCAAGGAAGTAACAAATTTCTGCAGGCGTGTTGAAAAATGGCAGGGACCAAACAGCATCCTTGGAGATCGCGACCACAAAGAGAATCTGTCCTGGCGCAATAGACAGCATGACCAGAAATATCACCGCGGTGGCAGAGACCGCGATCATCAGCGTGCGTTTGGAGCCCAGCAAATCGTCAAGGGTGCCTCCCGCATAGGCTCCCAGCATGGCTGTGGTGCTGGTGCACAAACCAAAAATCAAAAGCTCTGAGGAACCCCAGCCAAAGACACCGGAGGCATAGATGCCGCCAAAAATCAGCACCCCCACCATACCGTCGTTAAAAAACATGCGGGCTAACAGGTAGCGCGCCACATTGGTGTAGTGACGCAGATTCCGGACGGTTTCCCAGACTTCACCCACGCCCGCTCGTGCAGCCTGGCGCCATAACAGCGAGGAACGCACACCGTCCGGAGTAAAGAGCAAAACCGGCAGCGTAAAAACCAACAACCAGAACGCAGACAGCGGCCCGACCAGACGGTCGTGTTCATGAGCACTTTGATCTACCCCAAACCATGGGGCATCGGCGACCCAGCTTAAAGACACGGTTCCCGGCAGGGCAAAAACCAAGAGCACCAACAGCATTAGCGACAAACCACCCAGATTACCTAGCGCAAATGCCATTCCGGAAATTAGTCCCGCCTTATCTGCTGGGGCTACCCGGGGCAGCATTGCGTTATGAAAGACCTCGGCATAAGCAAAGGCTATGTTCATGGCGATGAGCATGCCAAGAATGGGCATCAGCCCCATGCCCTGGTCCAGAGCATTCGGGGTTACCCACCACAGCAAAAAGGCGCAGAGCGCCACCACAGATACAGCCACTGCCAGCCAGGGTTTCAGCCGCCCCACTTTGTCCGCGATGGCGCCTAAAAACGGCACCGTCAGCGCCATGATCACACCGGCTGCTGTGTTGACGTATCCCACCAAGGCCTGGCCGCGCACAGGATCACCAACCACAACGTTGGAGAAGTAGGGAAAGAAGATGTAAATCACCACCAGTATGTACAGCGGGTCACGGGCGGCTTGCCCAAAGGTCCAGCTGTAATAGCCCAAGGGCGAAGCGGGCTTTGTGCCTGCAAGGGAGAGAGTTGCCGAACCGTTGGAAGCAATGGTCATAAATTAGTCTCGCACGCTGATCAGTCGACTCAGGACAGGGAAAAACTCCTTGAGCCTAAGCCGGGCCAGATTAGACTGCCTGCATGACAAACAGCAAATCCGGTGGCGGCAAGTCCCGCAAACCCGCGAAGAACCACCCCTGGAAGCTCGGCTTGTCAGGGCCCGTATCTTACGGCAGCAAATCCCAAAGTAGTTGGGGCGGGTTCTATCGTCCGCCGGAATCCGCCAGCCCGGTCAAAACCCTAAGCCCCGCCGAAATCAAAGCCCTGGGCCTAGATTTAGTGCTGCCCATGGAAGAGATCATCGAGGCCCGACGCATGTGCCAAAAACTGCACCCGGACCGAGGCGGAGACCGCAAGGAATTCCAATACTGGAAAGAACGTCTGGATCGACTCAGGCGTCGAGTCCGCGGCTAAGACGCTTGCAATAGCACTGCTGAGAGCCCTCGCCATTGCCGCAACACGGCCACTTTCACCCCCTACTTTTGCGCCAAAAATGATGTCAGTATCAAGCGTTCCGAGGAGGGGACTGATCCGCAGGCCAGATGTTATGACCCAGTAGTGGTCTGGCTTCATGGCTCCATAACCAGTGGCATTCAGTATTAGTTGGCAGCATTAGGGGAGCTCATGTCGCAACAAAATCAATTTAGCCCGGCGTATCGCAATTACGCCCTAGGCATTCTGTTCGTTGGTTACATCGTCAACTTTGTCGATCGCTCTATTCTTTCCCTGTTGCTCGAGCCGATCAAATTAGAACTCTCCCTCAGCGACAGCCAGTTGGGATTGTTGGGTGGCTTAGCCTTCGCCCTGTTCTACACCTTTTTGGGCATTCCCATTGCCGCTCTCGCGGACCGACGCAGCCGGGTAAAAATTCTCGCGGTATCCATGGTGATCTGGAGCGCCATGACCGCCCTGTGCGGCTTGGCAACAAACTTCTGGATGCTGCTGATGGCTCGCATCGGTGTCGGGGTGGGTGAAGCCGGCGCCAGCCCACCAAGCCACTCGCTGATCTCGGACTACTTCCCGATTGAAAAACGCGCCACGGCGCTGTCCATTTATGCCTTGGGCATTCCCTTTGGCACCATGATTGGTAGCTATGTTGGAGGCTGGGGTGCAGATACAATTGGCTGGCGTAACACCTACTTTGTGGTGGGCCTGCCAGGCATTTTTGTGGCCCTAGTTATCGCGCTGACCCTGCGGGAGCCGCCCCGGGGTATGTCTGATGGCAAAATCGCCGCAAATGGCTCAACTACCAGTGCGCCCAAAGTTGAAGCACCTGCGGTTGGGGAAGTACTCACGTTTCTTTGGGCCAAAATTTCGTTTCGGCACATGTCTTTGGCCGCGGGTTTACATGCGTTTGTCAGCTATGGCGCCGGCACATGGAACGCACCATTTTTCACCCGTATCCACAACATGTCCTCGACAGATTTAGGGGCGGCCCTGGCAGTGGTTGCCGGTGTGGGCGCTATCGGCACCTTTGCCGGTGGCTACATCAGCGACAAACTATCGGATCGCACTGGCGACAAGCGCTGGTACTTCTGGGTACCTGGCATCGCCACAGCCGCGATGGTGCCTTTCCAACTGGTCGCCTATCTGTATGACGGCACCACCGCGGCCATTGCTAGCCTGTGCATCGTCGCCATCTTGGGCAGTGCCTACTTAGGACCCTCGTTTGCCATGACCCAGGCCCTAGTGTCGTTACGCATGCGAGCGGTGGCTTCGGCTATTTTGTTGTTTGTGCTCAACCTGATTGGTATGGGTCTGGGCCCCTATTTCGTAGGCATCCTCAGCGATGTGTTGAATCCGACTTACGGCATTGAATCGATTCGCTACGCCCTATGCGTCGCGGTTCTAATCAACTTATGGGCCGGAGCGCACTATTTCCTTGGCGCTAGAACCGCCCGTGGAGATTTGCTGGACACCGAATCCATGAACGAGCGTTTGGCCCAAGCAAATAGCTAGCGGCTGGCAGTGACTGATACCCAGGGCCATCCGACCCTGGATGGCAAAAGAGGAACGATATGTATCCAGGACATTGGGCCCAGGTAAAACCCAACACTCCCGCAATCATTGATGCCGCCGGCGGCACCCAGGTCAGTTGGCTTGAGCTAGACCAACGCTCGAACCAAGTGGCTCAGTTGCTGGCCGAGCTTGGCTTGGGCGTGGGTGATCATGTTTCCATCTTGATGGAGAACAATCTTGAGTACTTCTCCCTGGCTTGGGGCGTGCTGCGCTCAGGCATGTATCTGACCTGCATCAATCGCTATCTAACACCGGAAGAAGCGGCCTACATTGTGGAAGATTCCACCAGCTCGGTGCTGTTCGCGTCAGCGCAACTCGCCCAAAGTCAGGCGCTACCCGATTTGATCCCCAACTGCCCGCACAGACTCAGCGTTGGCGGCGAAATTAATGGGTTTAACAGTGCCGAAGAGGCGCTGGCGAATCAGACAACCGCGCCTATCGAAGACGAACGTGCCGGTGACACCATGCTCTACAGCTCTGGCACCACGGGAAATCCCAAGGGCATTAAGCGACCACTCTCCGGCAATCACATCAGTGCAGGGTTGCCCGGAGTGGAGGTCAACAACCCCTATGGCCTTGATGCAGATACCATCTATCTGTCTCCTGCCCCCCTCTACCATGCGGCGCCCTTCGGTTTTTGTACTCGCACCCAAGCCCTAGGCGGCACCGTTGTGATGATGCGAGGCTTTGACCCTGAACAATCCTTGAGTCATATCGAGCAATACTCGGTCACTCACAGTCAGTGGGTACCTACAATGTTTATCCGCATGTTGAAGCTGGACGACGAGATCAGGCAACGCTATGACCTGAGCAGTCATCGCTGCGCGATTCATGCCGCCGCGCCCTGCCCCAAGGAAATCAAACATCAGATGATGGATTGGTGGGGACCCATTCTGTGGGAGTACTACGCAGGCACCGAACGCAATGGCACCACCGTTATAAGCCCCCAAGAATGGCTTACCCATCCTGGCTCGGTCGGGCGTGCAGCCACCAGCATTCTGCATATTTGCGATGAAAGCGGTGCCGACGTACCAACTGGGGAAGAGGGCATGGTGTATTTCGAGCAACCCAAGCGCAGCTTCGAATACCACAATGCCCCGGAGAAAACCCAATCCGCCACCCATCCGATTCACGATAACTGGACCTCATTGGGTGACGTTGGTTATGTGGATGAAGAAGGCTATTTGTATCTGACCGACCGCAAGGCTTACATGATCATTTCCGGCGGGGTGAACATTTACCCCCAAGAAATTGAGGATGCCTTGGTTTTGCATGACGCTATTCAGGACGTCGCAGTATTCGGTGTACCCAATGCGGATTTCGGCGAAGAGGTAAAAGCGGTGGTGGAGCTCGCCCCGGGCCAGGAACCTTCGGATGCGTTGGCTGGAGACATCATCGCTTACGCCAAAACCCACCTAGCAGGTTACAAAGTACCCCGATCCGTTGACTTCACCGACGCCCTACCGCGACTGCCTACCGGCAAACTGTATAAGCGCCTGCTCAAAGACCAGTACTGGCCCGCGAAGAACTGATCCCGGCAGGGTCGAGATCACTCAAGTTTGACGCTTCCTGGGGCTGGGCCTATGGCTGAGCTTGGCGCTGAAAACCGACGTTGTCTCAAAGACACTCTGTGTCTGAGACCACCCTACTTGCGATGCCCGCACCAAGGCCATAGGATTTCCGCCATCCCAATCTGGCCCAACAACATGACAACCCAATCCAACAGCACAGAACCCCAACCGGGGAATTCTCACCGCCCTATTGAATGGCGCAGAGCATTCGGCGCGATCAAACGCCTGATCGGCAATCCTGAAGCCACAGGCGAAGTGTTTACCATCATTGATGCTCTATCCGGCAACTCGTTAGAAAAAGGCTTTCAACGCTTTCGGGCCACCGAGACCGGGCAAACCATTCTATCTGAACGGCGCTCCCTACTGGACACGCTGCGCGATCGAGAATCTCTGTCAAGTCTGCCCAAACATTCTCTGGCTGCTAACTATCTGCATTTCGTCACCTCTGAGAACATCAGCGCCGAAGGCCTAGTTGAGCCCAGCGAAGACATGCGGGCATCCCGAAACCTCGATGCCGACCGACTGCTGTTCGCCAATCGTCAGCGCGACATGCACGACCTGTGGCATACCCTAACCGCCTACGGGCGGGACGAGCTAGGCGAGGTATGCCTGTTGGCGTTCACCACCGCGCAAAGTCCGAATCGGGGTATCGCCTTTATTTGTTTGGTGGGCATCTTTCAGCTGAGTAAACGTCTAGGGTGGGCGGTGCCTAAGGCCGCTTACCGCGCCTATCGTGACGGCAAGGGAGCCCAGTGGTTGCCAGCGCAAGACTGGGAACGGTTGCTGAGCCAACCCATTGGCGACGTACGAGCCAAGCTCAACATCCCACCGCCGGAGCGCTATCAGGCCATCAGATCGCTGAACCTACAGACTAAGCCTGCCTAACAGCCAGCGCCTGATTCAGGCGAAGAATAAGGTCTCCCATGCAAGAATATGACTACATCGTTGTCGGCGCTGGCACCGCGGGCTGTGTCTTGGCCAATCGGCTTTCCAAGGACCCGAGCAAAACCGTTCTTCTGCTTGAAGCGGGCAAAAAAGACAACTATTTCTGGATCGACATACCCGTTGGATATTTGTACACCATCGGCAACCCACGCACAGACTGGTGCTTTGAAACAGAGCCAGAACCGGGGCTAAACGGACGCAGCATCGGCTATGCCCGGGGCAAAGTACTGGGAGGCTGCTCATCCATCAACGCCATGATCTACATGCGCGGCCAAAAGTCCGACTACGACCATTGGGCGAGTTTGGGCAATCGCGGCTGGAACTGGAGCGACGTGCTGCCAGTATTCCGTCGCTCTGAGGACTATCAGCACGGTGCCGATGACTTTCACGGCAGCGGCGGAGAGCTGCGGGTCGAGGAGCGCCGGGTGAATTGGGAGATCCTAGACGTTTGGCGTGACGCCGCCGAAGAATGTGGCATTCCCAAAATTGACGAATTTAATCGCGGCGACAACTTTGGCAACGCCTACTTTCAGATGAATCAACGTACGGGCAAACGCTGGAGCGCCGCCCGGGCGTTTTTGGATGATATTGCCCATCGACCCAATCTTACGGTGCTTACTGAAGCCACCGTTGAATCCCTAGCTTTGGCTAAGGAACCCAACGGTATGCGCGCAACCGGCGTGCACCTGTTGCATGAAGGGCAGAAGACCACCATCACCGCCAAAAACGAGGTTTTGTTGGCGGCAGGCGCCATCGCCTCGCCGCAACTGTTACAGCTTTCTGGCATCGGCGCCGCCGCACAACTGCAAACCCATGACATCCCAGTGCAGCATGAACTGGCGGGAGTGGGACAGAATCTGCAGGACCATCTGCAAATACGAACCATCTATCAGGTGAACAATACCGTCACCCTCAATCAGCGCGCCCGCACACCCTGGGGTATGGCCATGATGGGCCTAGAGTATTTCCTCAAAAAGACCGGT
>JAYOSS010000034.1:0-18999 GCA_038139355.1 Gammaproteobacteria bacterium | reverse complement strand
CCCTGCCAGGCTCGCAGCTCATCACTGGCTTGTTCAGGCGCCAGAGACAGCACCACTTGGGCACCTTGGATGCTTGACGCACCAAAGCTGCCAATCTGTAGATATACCCCTCCCGCCAGCAGCACCAAAACGGTACCCAACATCAGCAGCACATTGCCGGGCCTCACCCGAGCAGGCTCCTCAGCAGGCAAAGGGGCCGCGTCCGCTTGGCTGGCGTCTTCTGGATACTCGGCTAACAACACCGCCGCCAATTCATCAGCCAGCTCGCTGCGATCACTGGCATCGATATCTTCCTTGGCCAGCTCTTGCAGGCGATCCTGATACCAGGCACGGCCAAAATTTTGAGACAGATTCTGGCCATCAGGTCTGTCACCTGCTTGCTCAGACCCTGGCCGCCGGAATAATGCTGGCGCCAGCACGCACAGTAAGGCCACCAGGGCCAACGCAAAGAAAAAAATCACCGCTGCTTAGACTCCACCCTGTCCTGCTGAGTATCGCCCACGATGCGCTTTAGTCGCGCCTGCTCACTGGGGTCTAGCCCTCCAGTGTGCTTGGGCACTGAACGCCGCAACCGCAGCAACACCAGCAGGCCCAAACCCCCAAGCGCCAACGGCACAATCCAGATATACCAGGTTCGAGAGGTAAACGGAGGGTCATAAAGCACAAAATCCCCGTATCGGGCTTGCAGATAGTCGCGGATTTCTTGATCGGTCATGCCTTCGGTAACCACCAAGCGATAAACCACCTTACGCAAATCTTGAGCAATGGGAGCGTCGCTTCCTGCTAGGTTGGTATTCAAACACTTGGGGCAGCGAAACTCCTGTATCAACGCCTTAAACCGGCGTTCTTCCACTGCGCTAGCAAACTCAAACGTGTCGATTTGCGACGCCGAAAAAACCGCGCTGGCCTGACCAAGTAGCCATACCAGCAAGCCCAGCCGCCCAAACACCCCACGGATAGCGAACGCCTGGGCCATCAAGAGTCCTTCGATTCTTGTTCGGCGGCGTCCGTTATGGCGACCCCCAGCGCTTTCAATCTCGGCGCCAGCTCGGCGCGCCAGATGCGCGGGTTGATATCACCCACCCGCTTGTAGACCACGTGACCGTTGGCATCCAGCAGAAAGGTTTCTGGCGCACCGTAGACGCCCATTTCAATGCCCAACAAGCCATCTCGGTCATCTAACACTAAGTCATAAGGGTTGCCGAATTGGGCCAACCATTGAAGGGCTTTTTCAGGCCGGTCTTTATAGTTCACCCCAATAAGCTGCACGTCCGTGTTCGCCGCAATCAGCATCAGCTGTTCATGCTCGCTCAGGCAGGTTGGACACCAGGTGGCCCAGACGTTGACCAAGGTAGGCCTACCCAGCAGTTGTTCCCGGGTCACCGTCTGCTCCGGATCATTCAGCAGTCGCGCGTTGAAGTTGGGAAAAGGTTTATTGATTAACGCTGAGGGCAGATCGTTACGGGCCCCGAGATCGAAGCCCACATAGCCCATCGACAAAATCAGCACAAAGACCCCCAAGGGGATATAAAAACTGGCCCGACTCATGCGGTCACCGATTCCGCATTCGGCGCCTGTAACCTGCGTCGCTGGCGCACATAGCGCTTATCGAAAACCGCCAACACGCCACCAAAGGCCATGAGCAGCGCGCCTAACCAAACCCAGCGCACCAGAGGTTTGTAGTGTGCTCGGACGGCCCAAGCGTCACCTTCCAACGGTTCGCCCAGGGACACATAGGTGTCTGCAAACAATCCTGGCGCGATGGCTGCTTCGGTCATGGTGTTACCACCAGCGAAATACTGGCGTTTTTCCGGCCGCAGCTGATAACGGCGATCTCCATCAATCACCTCAAACAGTCCTTGTTTGGCGGCATAGTTCGGTCCTTGCACCTCAACGATGCCGTTAAAAATCAATTGCTTGCCCGCCAGCTCCGTACTGCTTTGAGGCGTCATGCGAACATCGGATTCCACGGATTGAGTGGAGGTTATGGCGATACCCACGGTACCCAGTGCAAAGCCAACATGGGCCAGGGTCATACCCAGATACGCCGCTGGCACACTGCCTTTGCGCCAGCGCAGCCAGAGCTGGCGGCCATGGGTCAACAGCACCCAAAGTGCTAGAGCAACCGCGCCGGCAACCAACAACGATGCGGGATCCAGCGCGAACCAAACCAATCCGCCCAACACCCCTGCAATGCCCAAGGCTTGATAAACGCTGGTGAAAACCTCGACCCGAGTGCGCTTCCAGTTCAAAACCGGCAGCCAGGCTAAGGCCCCAAGCAGCAGCAGACCCAGAGGCACAAAAAAGGCGTTAAAAAATGGCGTGCCAATGGATATGCGACCTCCGGACAGCGCTTCATAGCCGATGGGCGCCAGCGTTCCCCACAGCACTACCGCCAAGGAAACCACCAAAATCACGTTGTTGATCAGCATAAAAAATTCACGACTGAGCAATTCGTAGCCCACTTTTGCCGTGTTTTGGCCGGCTCGCGCGGCATAAAGCGCCAGGGATCCGCCGACCACTAAGGCGAGGAAAATCAAAATGTACATGCCCCGCTCAGGATCCACGGCAAAGGAATGCACCGAGGTAAGCACGCCAGAGCGCACAATAAAGGCCCCTAACAACGAAAACGAAAAGGCGGTAATGGCCAATAGCACCGTCCAGCTTTTAAAAGTGCCCCGGTTTTCTGTCACTGAAAGGGAGTGCACCAAGGCTGTGGCCGCCAGCCAGGGCATAAAGGATGCATTTTCCACCGGATCCCAAAACCACCAGCCGCCCCAACCCAACTCGTAGTAAGCCCACCAGCTGCCTAGAGCAATACCGCAGGTTAAAAAAGCCCAGGCCATGTTAGTCCAAGTGCGACACCATCGGGCCCAAGTGGCATCAATCCGGCCTTCTAACAGGGCGGCAACGGCCATGGCAAAGGGGACCGCCAAACCCACATAGCCTGCGTACAACAGCGGCGGGTGCACGATCAAACCAAAATCCTGCAGCAGCGGGTTCAGGTCAGCGCCCTCGGCTGGGGTTAGGGGTATCAAACGCAAAAACGGGTTGCTGGTGAACAGGGCAAAGCAGATGAAGCCAAGATTCAGCAACGATAGCGTGCCCATCACTCGGGTGGCAAAGTGGGGCGGAAATTGGCTGGAGCGCAAGCTAAACGCCAGCATCCAAGTTCCCATGATCAGAATCCAGAGTAAGAAAGAACCTTCATGGCCGCCCCAAGTGGCGCTGATCTTGTAGTACCAAGGCAACAGGGTATTGGACTGGTTGGCGACATAGGCCACGCTGAAATCATCCACGGCAAAGGCATACACCAAGGCGGCAAAGGCGATCAGGCTGAAGCCCCACTGACCAAAGACCATGGACAGCACACCGTGCTGCAATACCGGCTGCCGGGGACCGTATAGACCCAAAACCGCGCCACCTAGGGCCAAGGCCCCGGCCAGAGCCAGAGCAAAATTCCCAAGCTCAGGAATCATACGCACTCCCCAGACTGGAGTCCGACTGCATACCTGTGGCTGATGGATAAGCAGATCCCGAGGGTGTTGGGTTTGCAGGCGGCTGAGTTTGCAGGTCCATTAACTCCGGCGGCATGTAATTCTCGTCATGCTTCGCCAGCACTTCCGTGGCCTGAAAAATGCCTTGGGGCGTCAGCTGACCCTCCACCAAGATTCCCTGACCCTCCCGGAATAAGTCCGGAAGGATGCCCGTGTACTGCACGCTAAACTCTGCCCCTTGATGATCGGTAAGCACAAAAGTCACGCCTAGATCCGTCGTGCTTCGCTGCACGCTGTTTTCCTGCACCATACCGCCAGCGCGCAGTGTCTGACCTACCGGAGCCTTGCCCGAAACCACGTCTGCTGGTGGATAAAACATATTCATGTTTTCGCCAGAAATCTGGATCAACAGCGCGGTAATGCCGCCAGCGACCAGCAGCAAAAACACTGTCAGATACAGTCGCTGTTTGCGTTTGGGATTCATGGGGATTCGTTCCTTTCCATGGACGGTTGCTGGGCTTCGCGTTCGCTGAGCAGGAGCTGTTGCTGCAGTCGGCGCGCAGCGCCGTTAAAACCGGCCCGGGCGCTTAGCCAGCTCAGCAGCAGTACCAGCGCCGTAGAACCCCAAGCGCTCCAAACATAAAAACCGTGTTTGCCCATCTGTAGCAGGGCCTCAAAAGAGTCGAAGTACACTCAGTGGCTCTCCTTTCCTTGAATCCAATCTCTGACCCATCGCGCATTGATTTCCCGGTGCAAAATCTCCGTGCGCATACGCAGCAACACGGTAAAGGCAGCAAAACTGTAAAAACCCATCACCATCACCAACAGTGGTGCCCACATTTCACTGGGCATGGCAGGCTTTTCCATCAAGCTAAACGAGGCTGGCTGGTGCAAGGTATTCCACCATTCCACCGAGTACTTAATGATCGGAATATTGATGGTACCGACCATGGCCATCAACGCGCTGGCCCTTGCCCGTAAATCGCTGTCCGCAATGGCTTCTCTCAAGGCATAAATGCCCACGTATAAGAAGAACAACACCAGTGTTGAGACCGTTCGGCCATCCCATTCCCACCAACTGCCCCAGGTAGGACGTCCCCAAATGCTGCCTGAAAATAGGGCCAAGGCGGTCACAACGGTTCCCAGGGGCAAACACGCGGCAATGGCCACGTCGGTGAGCTTCATGCGCCAGACCAGGCCGATAAATCCAGCCACACCCATGCCGATATAGAGGCTTTGAGCCAACATGGCGGCAGGGACATGTACATACATAATTCGGAAGCTGTTGCCCTGCTGGTAGTCGGCAGGAGCGAAAGCCAAGCTCCATACACTGCCCCAAAGCAACAGCGCTAAGGCAGCCCAGCCCAGAACCGTGACCCAAGAGGTGGTCAGCGCAAAGAACCATCGCGGCGATCCCAGCTTATGCCATAACCGTTTTAGTGCGGACTCTGTCACAGGGCACTCCAGAATCTGTTTGCTTGCGTATCCACGAAGACTCCAACGTTACGTTGTGATTGATTTTGCCCGTTGGCCACCTTGGCGCCATGCCAGCACGGTGCCCCGCTACTGCATCTCCAGGCTGATTTTTAACCCGGCTAGCGTCGCAAATGGGGCGATTGCCAGGGCCACCAGGCTGATCAAACTCAGCGCATAGATCTGCGGCATCAAGTTCCCGCCGCTAAGCGCCGCTTCCACCAACCCAGTGCCGAAGATCAACGTGGGCAAAAACAGCGGCAACACGAGCAACGCCAAAACAACGCCGCCACGGCTGAAGCCGACGGTCACACTAGCTCCAATGCTGCCAAGCAGACTCAGAGCTGGAGTTCCTATCAACATGGAGAGCGCTACCGCACCGGCAACGTGCGCTGGCAAACCCAGCATTAAACCAAGGCCAGGGCCAAGTATCGTTATGATAAACCCGGCACTGAGCCATTGCATGAATATTCGCGTCAGGATTGCGACAAAAGGTACCTGGGCCGTCACCAAGGTTTGCTCCAGCACGCCACTGTCGAAATCGCGCCGGTACATCCCGTCCAACGCCAGCAGCTGGGTCAACAACACTAAGGTCCAGAGAATACCCGGGACCGCTTGGGACCCAACAGCGTCCGGGGCCGCGATGACAAAAATCAAGGTGCTCAACAACAGAAAAGCCACGGGATTGATCACGGCTCCCTTGGCTCGCAGCACGATCAGCCATTCACGACGAAGCAAAGCCTTCATTCGGAGGGATCGTCCGATGGGTAACCGTCGCCAGTCTGGCTCTCGCTGCTGGTGAACGCCAACCCCAAGGTGCGCTTATTGGCCACCTTAATCGGGCTGTGGGTGGCGCACACCACGGCACCACCGAGGGCGCAATGCTCGGTGATCACCTGGGCCAGCAGGTCCTGACCGCTAACGTCCAGTGCTGTTAGGGGTTCATCCAACAACCACAACGAGCGACTGCTCACTAACCACCGCGCCATGGCCACTCTGCGCTGCTGACCCGCAGAAAGCTCGCTGCAGGGTGCGTAAGCTTTGGCCAGCACGCCGGCACGCTGCAGGGCATCCAGAAAGCGCTCTTGTTCCACAGGTTGTTTTTCCAGGCCAGCGAACCAGGCTAAATTTTCCAGGGGTGTCAGCAATCCATCCAATCCCAGCCGGTGGCCTTGGAAAAGACTGTCGGCACTGTCGAAGGAACCGCTGTAACGAGAGTGCAGACCCGCTAATGTGCGTAGCAGGGTAGATTTTCCGGCGCCGTTAGCGCCGGTGAGCTCCACACAGTCTCCGGCCGCAACAGCCATGGAGACAGGATCAAATAACCCCTGACCACCGCGCTCACAGACCAATGATTGCATGGTCAGCATTGCAGAAATCCCGCGCCCAGGGCCGTCAATCCAGCGTCATGCGCGCTCCCAGATATATCTGGCGAGGCATTGCCGGGAAATAGCGATAACCGCCAAAGGCAAAATCCGCACGATCGGCGTAGCGCTCGTTCAGCAGATTGATGATGCGAAGGCTCACCTGGGTGCGTTCGCTGGCTTGCCACTGTAAACGCCAATTGACCGCGTAGTGTCCGTCGTACTTGGCGGTATTTGCAGCATTCAGAAAATAGGAGCCCACGCGCTGCACTTCCAGTTCATGATCTAGCATCTCGGTCAGGACCATCTTCCAAGAGGCATGGCCAATCCACCTGGGCGCAGAATCCAGATCGTTACCGTCAGCAATCTCTTCCCGGCCATCCGCGGAACGATCAAAATCGTACTGGTGCCGCGCATAGGTGGCCGCCAGCTGAAACTCATGACGATCAATCTGATGCTGCACACTCAGTTCCGCGCCAAAGGAACGGGTCCGACCGTCGCTAACGTTATAGGCTTCCGAGTCTCGGAATAGGAGGTTTCGAGTGCGCTGGGCAAACACCGCCAGGGCAACGTTTTGATTTTTAAACCCGGCTTCAAAAGCCGTCAGGGCTTCACTGTCCAGATCAGCAACGGTTTGTCCGCCGCGCAGGCGATACAGTTCGGTCACTTGGGGTGGTCTAAAACCACGACTGACGTTGGCGTACAGCAGCCCGGCCTCAAGATCTTGTTCAACGCCCAATCGCACACCCACGTTGGTGAAGGAGTCGTCCCGACTCGCGGGTCGGGTATATAGGCAGCCGCCAAAGCCACAGGGCGTACCGTCATCTTGGGTGTTACCGTTAATGTGATTATTCGTATAGTCGTAGCGCAAGTGCTCTAAACGCAGGCTGTGCAGAACCCGCAGGTCGGCATTCAGCCGATACTGCAGTTCGTAAAATCCAGCCACTAACTGAGAATCAACGTCGTAGTCGTAATGCAGGCCCGATGGTCGAGTGGCCACCAAAAACGCGCTGCCTGTCGTTGGGCCTTCCTGAAATTCAGTCAACCCGCCGCTCATCCATTCCAGATGCCCGCCCAGATTTGCGGTCAAGGCTCCCACTTCGGAAGAGCGATTTACGATGAGCCCGCCACTGGTCTGCTCATTCTCTTCTAGCGGTTGCCCAGGCAAAAAATGCTGTAAGAAGGTCATTTGACTGCGTCGCAAGTAAGGCTTCAGCGTCCACTGACCCTGCACCCACTCGCTGCTGGCCCGCATAGACCAGGCATCTCTAAACGCCTCGGGACTGGGATTCGTGCTACGCAGACCGGCATCCTCGTAAGCCTCGAAGCCACGCACATAGGCGCCGGTTTCTTGATTCAACAGGGTGGCGGTGAACTGATTCTTCACGCTCCAGCCGCTTTGTTCGGTCAGGTGAGAAAGCGATAGCTTTTGCTGGCCGTAGCCTGTGTCCGCCCGAAAACCATTGGTGGTGGTGCCAACAAAGCTAGCCCCGAAGGTATGGGCTTGAGTACTGAAACCGCCGGACGCAGTGAAGCGTGCGTAATCGTAGCGGCCAAGTTCGACGCCGATTTGATTTTGCTGAGGCACCGGGCTGATCACATTGACCGCACCGTGAAGGGCGTTTCCGCCCAATACCGCGCTGGCTGGACCGCGCCAGACTTCAATGGCTTGGGCCTGCTCGGTGTTGAGCTCAAACAGATTATTGATATTACAAAAACCCTGAGGGCGGAGAGGAATACCGTCCTCTAGCAGCGCGAACTCGCCACAGGCGCCAGCGCCGGTATAAACCGCTGAGCGAATGGCCGTGAGGTGTTCTTGTCCAGAACCTCGGTTAATCCACACCCCGGGCACACGATTGAGCACCTCGCTGGGATGTGTCGCGCCAACGGCTTGCACCGTTGCGGCGTCAATGACGCTGATACTGCCACTTTCGCCCAGGCGCTGCTGCAGACTGGAAAGGCTTTGAACCACTACTTCGTCAATCTGGGCGTTTTCGTCCGCGGCCACATCAGCTTGGGCCTGGCCACCCACTACTAAGACAAGCCCGAGCCAAATGGCTTTCAAATCAATCTGTTGCATCGCAATTCTGCCAATACCATCGTTATGTGGCGCGGAACCTTACTGGCCTACTATGGCAGTTGCAATTGCGTTTGTGAGGGGTCCAGCTCATTTACCGATTCTTCTGTCGCCTCAAGCTCAGCGGCGGGCTGAGCCTCGGGAGCGATCAGAGCCACCACCACCACGTCGTAGCTCACAACCAACTGCTCTGCAGGCGCTATGGATCGAGAATTTTGCCAACGCAGGGTCGTGGCAGGGGGCATAGTAGAGTTTATGGCTTGAGGCTCAGCGGAGCTCTGGGTCTGACTCTGAGGCTGAAACTGAACCTGAGACTGAACCTGAGGCTGAACAGGCGGCAGAGCTTGGGTTTGCTGCCCTTGGACTGGACTGGTTGTGGCGATTTCAGGGACTGGCTCTTGGGCCTCTGGCGCTATAACGCCAACAAACGCCTCGGTACTGAGATCAGACGCCGGGCTCTGCAACCTCACACCCTGGGCCAGGTCTTCAACGATTGCTAATCCCCCAGCAGGTATTGAAAAGTCATTAGTGTTCTCGACGGTCAGTGCGTAGTGCAAGCGCACACCAATTTTGACTCGGTCAGCCGCGGTTTCTATTTGATCAACGCCAAGGTTCTCATTGGAGCGTTGCAGCCCGGTCCCCCCGACATCGGTAAGTGCTGGATCATTGGAAACAACAGCAGTGGGCACCCCAAGACCGCCCTCGCCATCTGTCCGTTCAGGATCGAAGGAATCCGGCTGGGTTGGCTGTATTTCTGCGGCCGCCAACGCGTCAATCCGTTCAGGTTCCGCCTGGCCAGTCTCGGGGAAAGGTTGCACAAGACGCTCCTGCGAAAGCAGCGGCTCTTCAACGGACGGATCTCCAAGAAGCGGTTCTCCAGAGGACTCCACAGGGTCGCGGGTCTCCAGCGCCTGCTTCGAGCCATCTTCAAGAACACGATAAATCTGGGTTTGGATCGTGATGCCTGTGTCCGTCACCGCTGAATCGAGCACTTGGCCAAATGCTTGTCCCAACGCCATTGGCGCCTGAAGCGCTAAGGCGGCATGCAGGGCCAGGAGCAGCCACGGTATTTGTCTGACACAGGTCATCGGCACATCTCTCTCGTCTTTCTTCTTGTTCTTCTTCTCGTTCTTCTTCTCGTTCTTCTTTTTTTGTCGACTTTTTATCGACTTTGCTTCTATCGTTTTTTTGTTTTTGCTTTTCGGCTTTTACCGGGCAGCCTGTACAAATCTAACAGGAGCTTTAAGGATTGCGCTGTCCGGCGCCTAGTTTACCAACACGATATCAATGTGTTCGTTTTCCGGGTAATAGCAGATTTCTGCCTGGCCTTGGTCTAATAGCACTTTAACCCGCCGGCGCTTTTCATCCAGAGTAAAGTCCTGATGGCCGTAGTCGGTGCCTTCGCGCAACACAAAGGCATCGATCACGCCCAGCAACGCCTGCTCTGACAATTCACTGGGTGGGATGCGAATTCCAGCCATCAGTCCAACTGCAGGGCGCCAATGCGCGAGGTGTCTGGTTGCAAACCGACAAAGTCAAACAGCCGACGGTCGCCCAGGTGAGAAAGAGTCACGCTATTAATACTTCTGCCAATGTTGTCCACCCGGCCTGGATGACTGCGATCCCAGCCCGCCAGCATTTCTTTGATGACCTGACGCTGCAAATTGTCCTGAGAGCCGCAGAGATTGCACGGAATGATTGGGTATTGACGAAAATCTGACCAACGTTGAATCAACGATTCCCGGCAGTAATACAGGGGCCGGATCAAAATATTCTGGCCATCGTCGCTGCGCAGCTTTGCCGGCATTGCCTTTAATTTGGCCCCATAAAACATGTTCAGCATTAGGGTTTCCACCACATCGTCCAAATGATGACCCAGGGCGATTTTGGTGGCGCCAATTTTCTTGGCGTGGCTGTACAGGATGCCCCGACGCAATCGAGAGCAAACCGGACAGGTGGTTTTGCCCTCCGGAGTCAGTTCTTTGACCACGCTGTAAGTGTCTTGCTCGATACCGTGGTAGTCCACGCCCATCCCTTGCAGATAAGCGGGCAGCACGTGCTCTGGAAAACCCGGCTGCTTTTGATCCAAGTTAACCGCAACGATGTCAAAGTTGATCGGCGCGTGTTGCTGGAAGCTGATCATCATATCCAGGAGGGTGTATGAATCTTTGCCCCCGGACAGGCACACCATCACCTTGTCGCCGTCGTCGAGCATGCCGTAGTCCGTTAACGCCTCGCCCACCAACTTGCGCAGCTTTTTGTGGCATTTATTTTTTTCGTATTTGCTCTTGCGCGGATCCTTACCTCGAGACGGGTTAGGTTGTTCTGGCAAAAAAGTGTCTACCGCTGAGGTCATAAACTGTGGCTCGTCCTGTCTTGCAAAATCGGCTGGGACGCCGGAATAAGCGCTTAGTATAGCCCACGCAAAACGCTCATTGGCGGCGAGTCAATTAAGCTGCGGCTGCCCGTCAGCCCGACCACGGTAATGATCAAGGCTCCAGCGACGGGCCCCAGCAACCAAATCCACGGATGCAGTTCCAGCTGCAGCTCAAAGACCTGTGTTTGCAGCATGGCCACCACAAGCTCAGCACCAAAGACCGCAACGATGCCAGCAAAGGACCCCAGCACTAAAAACTCAGCGGTCAGTGAGCCGCCAATCAGGGCCCGGGTGCCGCCAAGGGCACGAATCAGGCCGTGTTCCGCCATGCGTGTATCACGACTCGCCTGAATGCTCGCGATCAGCACCAATGCCCCGCTGAACAACACCAGCACCAACACCAGCTCAACCGCCTGGCTCACTTGGCCAACAATTTTTTGCACCTGGGCAATCAGCGCATCGATTTCGATCACGGTAATGGTGGGATAGGCGCTGAGCAGGGTATTCAAAAACGCCTTTTCGCCTGGCTCCAAATAGAAGCTGGTCATGTAGGTAGCGGGAAAGTCTCTCAGGGCTCCGGGGGAGAGGATGATGAAGAAATTCGGCGTCATGCTCTCCCATTCCAGGGTACGAATACTGGTGACCGTGGCCCAAATGCGCTGGCCACCCACATCGAATTCCATGCGATCACCCAGCTCCAGACCAAAGTCCTGGGCGTAGTCCAGCTCTAAGGAGGCCTCGGCTTCCTGGCTGTCTGGCGACCACCACTGACCAGCAACGATGTCGTTGTTCTCTGGCGGCCTAACCGCCCAGGTTAGGGCGCGTTCTGACGTTAGCTGAGAACCACCGTCATTCGGTCGATGGGTCTCCTGCCAAGCCTTAGCGGTCAGGTCGTTTACTTGAGAAACCCGGCCGCGAATCATGGGGAACAGGAATTCCCCTTCCGTGGCTTGATTGCGCACCAAACTGCGCACCCCTTCCACTTCGTCTTCGGCAATGTTCATCACAAAATGGTTCGCCGCACCCTCTGGCACTTGGTTGCGCCATTCATCGATTAGCGCGGTGCGCAGCAATACCAACACCAGCAGCAACATAATGGCTACGCCGAAGATCAGAATTTGCGCCGTGCTTTCCGTGCGACGACGCTGCAGACCCGCCAGCGCCAGACGCCAGCCGCTTTTCGCCTGCATACCAACTAGGCGGCCGCCTTTTAGCAGCACCCAAGCCAGTGAACCGAACACCAGGCAAATGCCCACAATACTCATCAGCGTCCAGACCGTGAGCAGCAGATCTTTGGTGTACCAGGCTAACAGCAACAAACTGCCTGCCGCCGCTGCGCCATAGGAGAGCCAGCGACTTAACGGAGCCACCCCCAGATCACGCCGAATAACGCGCACGGGTTCGACATTTTTCAAGTGCAAGAATGCCGGCATGGCAAAGGCCATAGCGCAAATCAGCCCAGTAGCAGCGCCCAGCAAAAACGGCCGAATGCTGGGGTTAGGTAGCTCGACGGCAATCAGCGTCGCCAGCAGTTGTACGATAATCACGTGCAGCGCCGAGCCTAACAGCAGCCCTACGACGATGGCGGCGATACCAACCAAAAGCAGTAGTGACATAAAGCCGCGCAGAATCTGCGTGGGCGTAGCCCCCAGGGTTTTCAAAACACCGACGTGATCAAAGTGCCGCTGGGCATACCGGTGAGCTGACAGCGCAACGGCAATACCCGCCAACAAGACACCCAGCAAGCCGCCCAGCAACAAGAAACTTTCGGCTCGATCCAAGGCCCGGCCGATGCGCGGGCTGCTCTCTCTGACACTGACCCACCGATACCCCGGCTCCAACGGCAAAGACTCTCGCAGTGCCTCCAGCGCTTGTTCATCACCACCCAGCAACAGCCGGTAGGACAAGCGGCTGCCGGGCTGCACCACTTCCGTTTGCGGCACGTCTTCCAGATTCATGAGCAATCGCGGCCCCAAATCAAAAAAAGAACCACCCCGGTCGGGCTCCGCTAACAACACCCGGGTCACCCTAAGCTCGGCTAACCCCACCTCCACGGTATCGCCCAAGGACAGCCCCATGGCTGGGAACAGTCGGGAATCCAGCCAGACGGTTCCCGGTTCCGGCACATCCTGGGTTGGCGCGCCGGGCTGAAAGGGTTCTTCGCCGGTGACCAGTTTGCCGCGCAGTGGATATTGCGCATCAACAGCCTTCACGCTGACCAATTGATTCAAATCACCGGCGAATACCATGGAGGGAAAGACCAGCGTTCGAGCCGTATCCAAACCTCGCTGTCGCGCCTGATCGGAAAATTCTTCTGGAATCGCGCGACTGCTGGAAATCTGGCGATCCGCAGCAAGAAAATTGGAAGACTCTTGCAGCAGCGCACTTTGCAGGCGATCCACGAACAGACTGATGGACGTGACGGTGCCCACCGCCACCAAAAGGGCTACCAGCAGCAGCCCCATTTCACCGGAACGAATATCCCGCCAGGCCATTCGCGCAACCAGTTTGGCATTCATAAGGCTGACGCCTGCTGGGGTTGGTATACCGGTGCCTGAATGCGCCCGCCGGCGATGGCAATGGTGCGGCCGCAGCGTGCAGCTAGCCCCTGATCATGAGTCACCATGACCAGGGTGGTACCGAATTCTTGATTCAAGTCGAACAGAAGCTGACAGATACGGTCACCGGTTTGGGTATCGAGATTGCCCGTAGGCTCATCCGCGAATAACACCGTGGGTTTGGAGGCAAAAGCCCGAGCGATGGCCACCCGCTGCTGTTCACCGCCAGAAAGCTGGCGCGGGTAGTGATCCAGCCGATCAGCAAGCCCCACCTTCTCCAGTAGCTCTTGGGCCTGGGATTGGGCCAGGGTGTCGCCGCGCAGCTCAACCGGCAGCATGACGTTTTCTAGCGCCGTCAAAGACGCCAGCAGTTGAAAGGACTGAAAGACAAAGCCCACATGCTGTCCGCGAACCAAGGCCCGAGCTTCTTCGTCTAGATCACTGAGGTTGGCATCCAACAGGCGCACCGCACCGGCAGAGGCTGTATCCAGACCCGCAAGAATACCCAGCAGCGTGGTCTTGCCTGACCCTGAGGCGCCAATGATGGCCACGGTTTCACCCTGATTGATTTCCAAATCAATGCCATCCAAGATGACCAACGGACCTGCAGTGGTCTGCACGACTTTTTCCACATTTTCAGCACTAACGACGGTTCGACTCATGGGTTCCTTCTACTTGGGTTTGTTAAGTTTCCTGAGCGTTTTAGGCCTGACCGCTGGCGTTCCCGGGCTGGCCTTTGGCAATACTGACTCAACGCCTCTCCAAGAAACGTCAAAAATAGCGCCTGCGGCAATGACGGTGATCAGTCATGAGCCGGATCATTCCGCGGCTGAGCCAACGTCTGCCCCGACCAAATCGCCCAGAATTTTGGTGCTGGGCGATAGTATCAGTGCTGGCTACGGCATGGACATTGAAGATGGTTGGGTTCACCTGATGAACCAAACTCTGGCCGCACGGGATTCCTCCTGGCGGCTAATCAATGCCAGTGTCTCCGGCGAGACCACCACCGGCGGGCTGCGCCGGTTACCGGACCTACTGACCACCCACCAACCTGAAATTGTGGTGCTGGAACTGGGGGGCAATGATGGTCTTCGAGGCTATCCAGCCCCGCGCATAAGAGACAATCTGCTGGCCATGATCGACTTGGTTAAATCTGCGGGCGCAGAACCGGTCATCGTCACCATGCGCATTCCGCCGAATTACGGTCCGCGCTATACCCAAGCCTTTGAAGGGGTATTTGCCGACGCTGCCGCCGCGGCGGGAACTACCCTAGTCCCCTTCATTTTTGAGACGCTAGCGGTTAGCGAGGATTTGATGCAAAGCGATGGCATTCACCCAACCGCCAAGGCCCAACCCCTGTTGGTCCAGGGCTTTCTGCCCTACTTAGAGCCACTGATTTCCAGCGCTAAGTAGCCCAAGAATATCCGGCTCAATATTACTTCAACCCACACATTCTCTTCAGGTGATTGAAACCCGCAACGGTTTTACCAGCGAAGGCTCTTCCTGCGCTGGGGCTAGGTTGATGGTTGATTCGACGAATCAGCGGCATCGGGCTTAGTAAGGTGCCGCGCCGCTTTTTGATCTTGCCCAATGTGTTGCTCACCCCGCTCTGCCGCCAGCCTGACTTGATGCTGTCGCTCGCGAAACTGCTCTCGGCGCTGGGCGCTGGTGTTATCGATGCAGTGGGGACAACTGACGCCGTGCTCAAAATCCTCGCTGGCCAGCTCTTCAGCAGACAAGGGATGCCGGCAGGCGTAACACTGTTTGTACTGGCCTTGCTGCAGGTCTGCGTTGACGGACACCCGTTGATCGAAAACGAAGCACTCACCCTGCCAACGCGACGTTTCAGACTGGGTGTCTTCCAAGTACTGCAAAATGCCGCCGTTGAGCTGATAAACGTTTTCAAAGCCCCGGTTGAGCAAAAACGATGAGGCTTTTTCGCAACGAATGCCGCCAGTACAAAACATGGCGACCTTGGTGTGCTTTTCTGGATCCAGATTTTCTGCCACCCAATCCGGGAATTGCCGAAAACTCTCTGTGTGGGGCGAAATGGCCCGATCAAAGGTGCCAATATCGATTTCGTAATCGTTGCGGGTATCGATAACGATGACTTCTGGGTCATCAATGAGCGCATTCCACGTCTGGGCATTTACATGTTCGCCGGTTTCGCTCATATCCAAATCATCAACGCCAAAACTGACGATCTCGGGCTTTACCCGAACTTTGAAGCGATGAAAGCCGTCGTTGCCGGGCATCAGATCCGACCACTTTTGCGACTTAACGCCATAGTGTTCGGTCAAATACTGAGACAGTTCGTGCAGTGCCTGAACTTCCCCAACAACGGTGCCATTGACACCCTCTTCTGCGACCAAAATAGTGCCCCGCAGGCCCAGGTCTTGGCCCAAGGACTGCAGCCGATGACTTTCCCCATGGGGATCGGTTACGGGAACAAACTGATAAAAAGCCAGCACACGACGCATCACTTTGACCCTTCATCCGAGGAGGCGTTGGCGTCGTCATCTGCGTGTGCACACGGTGGTGACATGGGAGCCTGCTGGAAACGCTCTTGCCACTCATCGGCGGTATACACATGAATGGCCAAGGCGTGCATGCCAGCGGCAAATTCAGGGGCAAGCAGCTCATTGATCATGCGATGTCGCTGCACCGCACGTTTGCCGTCAAAGGCGGGACTCACCGCCACCACCTTGAAGTGACTTTCAGCGCCGTCAGGCACGTTGTGGCCATGGCTTTCGTCCAGCACCTCTAGATGCTGTAGCTCCAACCCTTGAGACAGGGTGAATTCGATTCGTTGTTGTCTGTTCAAAGTCTGTCCTTGGCAAGGTTCGGCAGAGGGGTCAACTGCACAATCTAAAGCTCTTTTCACTCGCTCTTTTCTCGAGCTTTTTTCTCGAGCTTTTTTATCTAGCTTTTCGAGATCTTTCCTCAAGATCTTAGCCGCGGCGCTGCTATCACCCCATTCTCGGCGGGCGCCAGTATAGAGACGGCTCAGGCATCGATCAAAATCAGGCTGATATTGTCTTTACCACCCATATCCAGAGCATCTCCTAACAACTGATCCGCAGCCCCCTGCAAATCGTTATTGGACATGGCCCGAGCGATTTTTTCCGCCGGCACCATATCGCTGAGACCGTCACTGCAGAGCAAAAACCGCTGGGGCCGTTGATCCAGCTCACCCTGATAAAAGCCCGGATCCAAAGGTTGGCGCAATCCCATACCCTGAGTGAGTACATGCCCGTAATGGGCCTCCACATCCACTCCCGGTTCGACGTCGCCGCTGTCTAGCATGCGTTGAGCCAAGCTGTGGTCACGACTCACCTGCTCCAGGGTTTCATCTACCCACCGATAAAGCCGGGAATCTCCCACATGCGCGGCAGCCCATCGACCCTGGGCTGCTGCCCAAATCACCACGGTGCTGCCCATTTGGGCCTTCATTTCTTTGGCGGCGCTTACCGCCAGAACGCGCTCATGTGCGGCCTCGATGGCTGTGGCTAAGGTCTGGTGCTGCATGTCGGCTGCCTGACGCAACTGGGTCATCACCTCTTCCACCACAACCCTGCTGGCTTCACTCCCTGCCATGAGTCCGCCCATGCCATCTGCCAGCACCGCGATTCCGCAGTCCGGGTCGATTTCCAGGGCATCTTCATTGCGCATCCGCACGAGTCCCGCGTGGCTGCGAACGGCCATTTCCACGTATTTTCTCCGAAGCGATTACAACCGCTGACTGTCCGACGGAGCCGGCAGTCTAACGGTCAGCCTTGGTCGGGGAAAGCTGGCGCACTTTTCGACAAGGGTGAGTTGCTGACTGTTACGCAAATTTCGATGGGGTAAACTGTCCGGCACTGCGTTACTGCACTGATGTACCAAAACAGGTGAAAACCCATGCTGGCCATTTTATCTCCCGCGAAAACTCTGGACTTTGAGAGCCCCTTAGTCACGGATCAACATTCGTTGCCTGAATTCACTCAAGAATCTACGGCGTTGATTCGCACCCTGAGAAAACTGGAGCCTGCACAAATCGGCAGCCTCATGAGTATCAGCGACAAACTAGCTTCGCTAAATCACGAGCGCTACGCCCAGTGGTCGCCGGAGTTTGACGACGACAGCAACGCCAGAGCGTCAATCCTAGCCTTCAAAGGTGACGTTTATCATGGCTTGGACGCCCAAAGCATGAGCAAACGCGACTTCACTTGGGCGCAAAAACGCCTGCGGGTGCTGTCCGGGCTTCATGGTTTGCTTAGACCGCTGGACCGCATTCACCCGTACCGACTGGAAATGGGCACCAAACTGAACAACCCAAAGGGCAAAGATCTGTACGAATTCTGGGGCAGCAAAGTCACCCAAGCGTTGAATCAAGGGCTGGCTGAACAACGCAGCAAGGTGCTTGTCAACCTAGCGTCCAACGAATACTACAAGGTCGTTCAGCCCGACCAAATTGAGGGCCGGGTTCTGACCATCAACTTCAAAGAATGGCGTCGAGACGCCTATCGGTTCGTGTCTTTTTCTGCCAAAAAAGCTCGCGGTTTGATGGCGCGCTATATGATCGATCAACGTGCTGAAACCCCAGAAGCACTGCAGAGCTTTGATGTGGAGGGTTATGCCTTCAATGAGGGCCTGTCCAGTGACAACGAATGGATCTTCACCCGCCACCCGGCGTGAATTGCCCTTTTAACGGAGAACGAATGTGAGTGAACAGGGACTGACCACCCAGCAGCAAATCGAATTGGAAGCCGCCACTTTCCGTCGGTTGTTAGCGCACCTAGATCAACGCAAGGACGTACAGAATATCGACTTGATGATTTTGGCGGGCTTTTGTCGCAACTGCCTTTCCAAATGGTACAAGGCCGCCGCCGACGAACAGGGTGTAGCGGTAGACCAAGAACAGGCTCGTGAGGCGGTTTATGGCATGAGCTATGACACCTGGAAAAGCACCTACCAGACCGAGGCGACGCCGGAACAACTTGCGGCCTTGGAGCAGGCCAACGCCAAGTAACTCGAGGTACATGCTGAGCCGGATAGCCAAACCCTCATTCACATGGCAGGGCTTACTGGCTCTGCTGCTCGTGATTTTGCTGGTCCGCGCCAGCGTAGTGGACTGGAACTACGTCCCCTCTCGCTCCATGGCGCCCACGATTCTGCCCGGGGATCGTATCTTGGTCGACAAACTCGCTTTTGCTGTGAACGTACCCTTTGGTGACCAGGCTCTGTTGTGTTGGGCCACACCCCAGCGTTGGGACATTGTGACTTTTCGAGCCCCCACAACCGGCGTGCTGATGGTGAAGCGCGTCATCGGCTTACCCGGCGATGCGGTGAGCTGGCAATCAGGTCGATTACGCATCAATGGGCAAGAAGCGGACTATGCAGCCGTACCTGCAGTGGACTGGTCTTCCGCTTGGGCCCAAGAGCTGGGCGGCCAAGTCTTGTTTCGCGAAACCTTAGACAAGCACAGCGCCTATATTCTTCGGAACCCACAACTGTCGGATGACGCGATTGGGAATTTTTCCACTACCCTGGTGCCCCAAGGACATTACCTGGTCATGGGTGACAATCGCGATAACAGCGGCGATTTTCGAGTCTTCGGCTTTGTTAGCGAAACCGCTATCACCGGCAAAGCCTACCGGGTGTTGTTCTCGCT
>JAYOSS010000033.1:6181-19160 GCA_038139355.1 Gammaproteobacteria bacterium | reverse complement strand
AAACCAAGCCGCAGGAGCATGCGGCAGGGATTAGGCCGAGAGGATCTAGGAACGGGGGGTGTCATCGTCGTCGGTGGAATCGTCTTGGGTGGAGTCATGCGTGGAGTCATGGGTGACGTTGGTTTCACTGCAGCGAGTGTTCGAGGGTGGGTCATTGTCAGGGCTTTCGCTAGCAGAACTATCCTGGTTGTGGTCGTCTTCTGTGAACCCGTCATCAGCCTCAGCACTGGATTGAGCCTGCTGCCAACGGGCGAAGGCCGCCAGTTCTTGGGCAACTTGGGCGGCCACGTAGCTAATCACCGCGGCATCGTCCACCAAGCCCCAGCCAAACAAAAAATCCGGCACAGCGTCCATTGGCACCACAAAGTAGGCAAGGCCAGCCACCACCACAATCATGGTTTGGGTAGATACAGCGCGGTATTCGCCAGAGACATAGGCTTTGAGTAGCGCCACCAGTCTCAGCAGGTGCTCTTTAACCTCGGCTAAGGGGCTACCTTCGGCGCGGCGAAGCTTGGCGACGGCCTGGGTCAACATGCGTTTGAGCAACAACGGGTTTTTCAGCAGCTTGGCGCTACGCCGTAGAAAGCGGTCAAACCCTCTAGGCGGATTAGCCATAGCGTTCGTGATCTACTAAGGCTGGCTGTTGGCCTTCACCACGTATGAACGCCAACATCCATCGCGTAAACAGCTGGGCGTCGGTAGGCTTAGTCAAACTATCAATACCTGCTTGATAGACCTCTTCCCCCAATAGCTCCCGGCGCACGCCCATTAACTCTCTCGAATAATCGGTATTCAGTTCCGGGTGACCTTGAATGGTCAAAACCTCTTCTCCCAAGGTGAATCCGGACACCGGGCAAAAGTCGCTGCTTGCAAAAACTTGAGCATCGGGAGGCAGGCGCTGAACCTGATCTTTATGACTGGACACCAAGTGCAATTGATCTGGGGCCTCATTGGCATCCCCCATCCAAGGTAATTTTTGCACCAGGTCGCTGGTCTGAACCCCCACGGCCCAACCCACCGGCGCTGGCGCCACATGGCCGCCAAAAAAATGCGCGATGAGTTGGTGACCAAAGCAGATGCCCAGGATTTTCTTTTTTGCCGCGATGGCCTGACGCACAAATTCCGCCAGCTCGCGAATCCAGGGCAAATCGTCGTACACGCTGAGCTTACAGCCGGTAATCAGGTAGGCGTCGCATTCCAAGGTGTCTGGCAACTGACGCTGTACATCGTAAGTGGTGATACGCAGGCTTGGGTCTTGTGCCGCAAAGATAGCGCCAAACATGTCCGGATAATCGCCGAACCGGTCCTGCAAGCCCGCCAAAACGGAATCGGTTTGTAGAATGCCAAGATGCAATGTCATGTTCTGCGAAGGCCTGGATGGTGAGGGTTAAACGATCTCAAAATAGCGTTCCAGCTGCCAACTGTTTACATGCCGGTGATATTCCCGGGCCTCCCAGCGCCGGGTCATCACAAAGTGTTCCACAAAGGCGCGACCAAAACAGTCCACCGCAGCATCACTGGCCGCTAATCGATCCGCTGCTCCGGCAAGATCTTGAGCAAAGTGATATGCGGCCGGCAGATGATCTTCCGCCTCATAGGCGTTGCCGGCCACCGGCGCATCGGGTTCTAGGGCATCGCGCAAACCCAGCTCAATGGCTGCTAGGGCCGCAGCCTCAACCAGATAAGGATTGCCGTCTGCCCCGCCGACACGAACCTCAATGCGCTGACTGCGTTGGTCGCCGGGAATCACTCGAATGGCAGCGGTGCGATTTTCTATTCCCCAGGTGGCGGCCGTAGGCGCCCAAGCCCCTTTGACCAAGCGCGTGTAGCTGTTAACGGTAGGGGCCAGCATGGCCAAAAATTCCGGCAAATAACGTTGTAGCCCGGCTACTGCCTGGCGCATCGCCAAAGCAATACCCTGGGGCTGATCCGGGTCGTAAAAGATGTTGTTGCCATCAGCATCGCTAAGACTCAAATGCAGGTGCCCGCTTTGACCGGGGTAGTCCATAGACCACTTAGCCATAAAGGTGGCCAGCATTTGGCGTCGTTGGAAGTAGCCCTTGGCCATGGTTTTAAAAATGGCCGCTCGGTCTGCCGCCGCCAAGCCCTCCTTGGATGCCAGTGCGCCCTCCCATACTCCAGGGCCGGTCTCACAGTGCAAACCTTCCAGCTCGCAGTCGATGTCAGCACAGTAGTCCATGAAATCGGTGAACTCTCGGCCCAGTGCTGAGGTCCGCAGCACTGAATAGCCAAAGTTACCCGGGCTGATGGCGGTTAAGTTGCGATAGCCCTTCTCTCGAATACTGTGGGGCGTTTCGTTAAAGACGAAGAACTCGTACTCAAATCCTGCGCGAACGCTTAAACCCTTTTCCTTCAGGCGTTCTAGGACATGGCGCAGCCGCGTGCGCGGACACAGCACATGGTCGCTGCCGTCTCGCTCCAAAAATTCCGCAACGAAATAAGGGCAGTCTTCTTCGGCTAGCCAGCGCTCTGAATCCACTAACAGCCGAAATCCAGTATCCGGAAAACCACTGTGCCAACCGGTGTAGTCACCACCGTCGTAGAGTTGGTCGTCCATGTCCCAACCAAAGACGCAGTCACAAAAACCGCCTTGTTTGGACAGCAGGCTGGCGAATTTTTGCAAACTCACGTATTTACCCCGAATCACACCGTCAATATCGGTCAATCCCAGCTTGATCTGCCGCACGCCACGCTCCTGATAACGCGCCAGGGTTTCTTGTAGCCGTTGTTCGGATGAGGTGGATAGCTTGTCGGATTCAGTGCTCATGGTTGGTGTCCTATGGTCCTAGGCTCTTGGCGTTGGGGTGAGTCCCGTTGTGCTCATGCTAAACAGCGGATCCTTGGTTGGCGAGATACGGATAAATGCGCTTTGAGTAACGATCAAGCATTCCACTGTTACCAAAATTCTCATTTCTCAGCAGTCAACCGAAAAGGGACTGTTTTTGTGCACAACGGTCCCCTCCGCCTGTGGATAACTTTGAGGATAACTTGCGCGTTATGTGTGCGTGTCTGGGGTTATTCAGCACTTCGAAGCTGGGAGCAAAAACATAAAAAGGGGATTTACTTATTAATATCAAAGAGTTACGGATTCTTTATATTACTACGCAATAACGAATGCTCGCATCTTAGCGCTAACAGTTTGCTTGAGCACGCTTGTGCATAAACTAAGACAATATAGTTAGTGCCTACTAACAATGGAGGACCTGTTTTTAGTGGCTACAGCCCCCCAAATGCCGACTACTCCCCACTAATACCTTCCGTTAGAACCCGTCTTTTTAGTGCAAGGTGTTGAACAATTTTCGCCGATATCGCGTCGCTAATTCGTCGCCTTTGCCCAGTAAGTCAAAGACGCGAATCATTGTCAGTCGGCCGATATCCTCGCGAAACTCTCGATCTTGTCGGAGGATGTCCAGACACAACATCAGCGCCTCCTCGTACTCCTCGGCCTGCACTAACACCACTGCCAGAGCGTAGCGGGATTCCAAGTCCTCAGCGTTGCCGGTCACGGCGGCTTGAAGCTCCTCGCGACTATCCATGGCAGCCGCTTCCTCAGCAAACTCCAGTCGATTCTGGGGACGCGCACGTCCGTCTGTGTCTTCAGGGATGGACGCCAACACCGTACGGGCATCGTCCAGATCACCCTTGCGGACTAGGATGTCGGCCAATTCAATGCGCAGGCTTTGATTATTTGGTTCTTCGTGAATGCTCTGCTGCAAGAGGTTCGCCGCCGTCGCAAAGTCACCCGCGGCAATCAGTTGATCCAGATCGCCTTGAATCGACTCCACCGACGACTGGGTCAACCCGTCCATGATGGTGCGCAACTGGGCCTCTTCAATCATGCCGTCAATCTGCTCGGCCACCGCACCTTGATGAATGATCCGAATACTGGGCAGGCCCTGTACCTGCAGCCGAGGCGCCAAATTTTGATCCTGAGCCACGTCGGAAAGGGCCAAAGATGCCTTGCCTTCGTAGTCCACGAGCACCTGCTCTACCAGCGCCTTAACCTGCACCGATTGTGGCACCTGCTCTGCCCAAAACAGCAGCACCACTGGGTGATTGGCGGAAGCATCGACCACTTCCGCTTGAAAATTCTCCATGGAGACATTGGTGGCTTGCATACGGTAACGATCCTCGATCAGGGCTAAAACAATAACGCTTGGCCATCGCCAAGGGTCAGGCAGAAATTCTACATCACCTTGTCGAAAGAAATCTGGCGGGTGATCGGAGGTTCTCCAAGCCAGACCTGACCTTCCTGCTGGGAGGCCAAACTGAGGCTCGCTAGCCGCTGCCGCAGCGGCGCAAAAATCTGCTCTACCAGAGTCGCGTCGTTGTTTTGCTCGCTGATGTGGCCAATCACCACATGCAAGCCGTCGTGGGCAACTCGCTCCAAGAGTTCAAATGCTTGGGTATTCGACAAATGACCCAGGTCGCCCCCCACCCGGCGCTTCAGTGCTGGTGGATAACTGCCACGTTGCAGCATGGCGCGGTCATGGTTGGCCTCCAGTAGCAGGTAGTCGCAATCGGAAAACTGGGCAATCACATGTTGGGTAATGCTGCCCAAGTCCGAGAGCACTCCAATCTTCATTGCCTCATGCTGCAACACAAATTGGGTGGGCTCACGAGCGTCATGGGGCACCACCACAGGATTGATGGTTACTCCGGCGATCTCAAAAGGCACGTCCCCATCGAAAGCCTGACAGACAAAATCCTTAGGACCGTTTTTTAGCGTGCCGTAGGAGGCATATACCGGAATACCGTAGCGATGGGACAACGCGGTTACACCAGCTATGTGGTCACTGTGTTCATGACTGACCAAAATCGCGGCCAAATCCCCGGGACTGAGCTGCAATCGCGCCAGGCGCTGTTCGGTTTGCTTGAGGTTAAAACCGCAGTCCACCAAGAATACTGCGCCGCCTATGGATACCAGCGTGCCGTTGCCCCGACTGCCACTGCCCAGGGACGCTATACCCATGCAGCCTCGCTGCCGTTAACTGACATCAAGTGGCGAATTCCCGAATCAAGACCAAGATCTCTTGCGCACGGTCTGCATTGGTTAACAGCTGCCCATTTTGCAGTACAAACAGTTTAATGGCCTGGCCTTTGTCGGTTTCCATGGGATCACTCATGAGCAGGGTAAAGTCTTCATCCAGACGACCGCAACTGAAGGTGATGCGGCACAGAAACCCACCGCCTGTCTTGCCCGTAAGCACTTCCCGGGGAATGGTAATATCAAATCGTCCAGCGTCACTGTCCTGATCATTGATCAATACCCCAGCGTTACCCAAGGATTGGGTCACTGAAGCCACGGCGCGCTCCTTGTCTAGGTAGAAGTTCAGCTCAGGGATACCACTATCGTTGCGCTGCAACTCGGTCTTGGGCTGGCTGCCAATTTGCAGCGCGACTTTTGACACCGTGCTTTCAGACACGCGAGCCGCCACATAGGTACCAATCTGATTCAGTAACGCTTTTTCCGCCGCCAGCAAGTCTGAGTTGACCTCCTGAACCCTCACCAAGTCCGGGGTCACTACGCCAGCCATAGCGTCATTGTCATGCCGCAAGTGCACTTCTGTGGATTGGGGCTGCAGGCCTTGCTCAACACGAATCAAAAACCGGTCTTCACCGGCCTCCAAACCCGCTTCCTGCCTGGCGGTCTGCAGCAGCGAACGCACCACATCTCTGGCTGGTCTGTCGGTTTGGGCCAGCCATGCGGTATTCAGTCGCCCCAGCTCCGGTCGGTCGTCGACTAAAACAACGCCGTTATCCGCAAAAAACTGCTTCATTTTCGGCCAGGCCGTGGTGGGTGACTCAGGAATCACCAGCCAATTGCGCGCACCAAGGCGCTGCATTCGCACCTCGTCACGGTTATCTGCAGCATATAAAGCGTCAGGCAATGGCGGCTTGTCTGGGTAATAGGACGGGTTAATCTCATCGCTGGTATCGAGATCTGGCACCACACTTTCCAGATCAATGGCACGAAGATCTTCTGGCACCTGCAGGGGCGGCTGAGCCCGCAAATCTACATAGGTTTGTTTTTTGGGTTTTTGCGGCTGATCGTCACCACCGATAAAGGGTAGCGCAGACAACGATCCGCAGGCCCCAAGGGTCAACGACACTAGGATAAGGACAACATGTTTCATTCAGAGTTCCCCGCAGTAGCGATACGCTCACGCACTTCCTGGTGATGCTCACAGCTGAGCGGAATCAGCGGCAAACGAATGCCACCGGGCATGCGGCCCATATCCGCCAAAGCCCACTTGGTAGGGGTTGGGCTGGATTCCACAAAAACAATCTCGTGCACCGGTTGCAGCCTTTGATCCAAGGCCGCGGCTTTGGCCTTGTCTCCACTGAGGAACGACGCGCAAAAATCTGACATCAGCGCGGGTAGCACATTGGCCGTAACAGAAATGGTCCCTACCGCGCCAAGCTCCATCATTTGCAAGGTCTGGGCGTCTTCACCTGACAGGACAAAAAAGTCTTCCTCACCCTGTTGTCGAACCGCTTCCAGCAACTGGGTTACCCTTCCGGCGTCGCCACAGGCTTCTTTGATGCCCACGATGCCTTCGATTGAAGCTAAGCGTCCCACGGTTTCCGGCAACAGATCGCAGCCGGTGCGCGGCGGCACGTTGTAGAGCACGATAGGCACCGTCGTCGCTGCGGCAATGGCTTCAAAGTGACGATATAAACCCTCTTGGGTGGGCCGGTTGTAATACGGTGTGACCAACAAGCAGGCATCCGCGCCGGCGGCCTCTGCCTCCTGAGTCTGATGAATCGCCTCGGCGGTGGCATTGCTACCGGTACCGGCAATCACAGGGATGCGGCCGTTCACCCGTTCAATGGTGCGCTTGATGACCTGCAAATGTTCTTCGGTATCTAGGGTGGCGGACTCACCAGTCGTGCCCATGGGCACAATGCCATGAGTACCGCTGTCGATATGCCATTCGATCAGTGCGTCCAGCGCATCCCAGGCCACCTCACCATTGTCGTGCATGGGGGTAACCAGAGCGACGATGCTCCCTGTCAACATATCTTTGGCCTGCCTGAAGTTTGGGGTGGAAATGTTACGCAGGCCACTGACAGGTCACAAGCGCCGTCTGCGGCACAAAGGCACTATTGTTCAACCGCTAGCGCCTTACGCAACACGAAATCCAGATACTGGGTGTGAGCCTGAGTCTCTCCGGTTAAACCACGAAAGCCCGTGCCCACAAGCTTGGCTGACAGGTTGTCGCTAATGCGCTTCATTTCGCTATAGACCACGGCTTTTATAGGATGGCTGACAGCCGGGTTGTTCAATGCCGTATCGAGCATACGAACGTAGTCAACCTGCACATTTTGTCGGTAGCTGTTGACCTCGCCGCCCAGATCCGCGGCAAACAAGCCATCCGTCAGGGTTTGCAGCATCTCCAGCGCCGTGTACTGACCGCCGTAGCTTTGGCTGTCCATCAACCGCTGCAACGTGTTGGGATGAAGCAAATGGTCCAGCACGCTGCGCTGGGTTTGCAGCACCGCTTGGTGAATCTTGGGGTCCTCGGTTTGGCCATAAAAATCGAAGCCACGACGCTGGGGTTGCAGCCGCGCGATGAGATCGCCGGTATCGCCGAACACATCCGGCGCGAAGAGATATTGATTCAACGTCTGCATGGCTCGGCGCTGGGTTTGCACCGCCACCGGCGTGTATGGGGTCTGCCCAGACTGGGGCGGCTGACGATTGAGATGAACCCCTCCAACATAGCGCGACACCACGGCCCCAGAGCGCCGGTACTGACTCATCAGCGCAGCAAAGGCGTTAACCAACCCCTGATAGGTTTCGCCTTGGTACACCGTCGGCAAACGCTCCTGCACTCGGCGCAGTTGCGCCAAACGCAGTTGCGCATAACCCACCGCATCGCTACTGAGATCGTAAATGTTGATCTCAGGGTCGATGCCGCCGGTGGAGCGACGCATATCGTCTGCATCGTTACCGTAGGCCAATTCAGGCTCGCCGGAGCGGCTTAACAGAGCCGCAATCTCGTCGTCGTCGTATTCGCCATAACCAAACTGCAAGGCCCAGGTGTCATATAGCCCGGGCCGTTTTTGATAGAACCAAGTCTGGGTTTTGCCGTCTGGGGCCACGTTCACCGCCTCGTAATCCATCACCGACCCAGAAAGCCCCCGGGCTTCTACCGCGGTCAGATCAAAAACATCGGGCTGCAGTTGGCTTGCCCGCATGTTGTGAGTCAGCCCCAAGGTGTGTCCGATCTCATGCAAAATCAAAAAGAAAATACTGTCTCGAGTCAGTCGCTGTGAAAGCGCTAACGAGTCCTCCCCCTCAGTGCTGCTCAGCAAGGCTTGCTGGGCAAAAAGCACATCCGCCTGCATACCCCAAGCCGCGGTGCAGTAACGCCCGGCAGTTGCGGGCAACGAGGCTTTATCCGGTTGCAGCAAGTCCTGAACCCGCAGTCGGTTTGTTAAAAAGGCGAACTCCAACATGATGTCTGCACCGACAATCTGGCCGGTACGAGGGTTGGTAAAGGACGGGCCATAACCGCCAAAGGGTGGTCGAGCTGAAGCGGTCCAACGCAGCACGTTGTAGCGAATATCCCCGGCGTCCCAATCGGCATCATCCGGTTGCTGTTTGACGACAATAGCGTTGCTGAAACCCGCCGCCTCAAAGGCAGAATTCCAGCTCAGAGCTGCCTGAGTAATCAGCTGTCGAAACTCGTGGGGCGTGGTGTTCTCCAACCACCAGGTGATGGGCTTTACCGGATCAGATATCGCTTGGTCCGGGTACTTTTTCACCAGATGCCAGCGATTGATGACGTCACGATAGGGTGCCGGGCTGCGGCTGGTGAGATCGGTGATACGGTCGGTAAAAAACCCCACGCGATAGTCATTGCGCCGGGGCTGAAAGTCGTTGTCAGGAACGTTGATAAAACTGTGCTGCACGCTCACCGTCATGGCTCTGGCGTCGGTGACATCATCACCGCCGGTCACGGTGGGTGCCTCAACCTCATAGACCAGATCCGTATACACCAAGGCATTGTCTGGGTAACTGGATAACCCCGCTACTTTGGAGCGCAGCTGGCTGAATTTGCCTAGGGTTAGCGCGTCCTTGGCCTCTTCGCCAGATGGCTTGGACGATTTGATTTGCACCAAGGCTTCGCTCAGCAGTACCGGACCAAGATCCACTAACAACGCACCTTCACTGTCTTCGCTGGCCGGATCCTCAGCGACGATGTCCACCACCGCCAGCAACGCTGCCGGCGCGTTGGCACCAGCAGCCCGGCTTAACGGACTATCAGGGTCGTAATAAAAACGGGTGTTGGGCTGCACCACTTCAAGCCGACGAAAATGCCGCTGTAGCTTCAATATTTTGTTGTCGCGATATTGGCCTCGAAACAGTCCCGTCTCGACTACGCCATCGGTCACCGTGGCAGTATAGATCAACTCCGTATCCAGTTGGCTGTCGGGCACCCGCAGATAAACGGTGCCGGTGCGCCGATCCTGATATAGGTGCAAAAAGCCAGGATGTTCATCGCTGCCTGCAATCACCGATGCAATGTTCGGCAGTGGCTTTGCGCCGGAGTCTTCCGCGGACGTCTGATCAGAGTCGTCGCTGCCCTGTTCCGCAGTCATCTTTCCCGATGCCAGTTGGGCCGATGACAGATTGTCCGATGACAGATTGGCGCTACCGACGGACAGGGTTAGGGCGGTAAAACCCATAGCCAACAAACAAAAACGTAGATTCAATGACTGCATCAATCCTCCTAACGATTCACGATGACGATCGGGAACCACTGATATCCAGATCGAACGGATCTATGACTTCAGGCCTGCTTGTTCGCGCCTGAAAAGTTTGAATAGCTGACTAGGGCGCGGTTTCGGCTATGGGACCTCGGGGCCAGGCCACGTACATGGCCTTAATCAAGGTGGCTAACGGAATCGCAAAGAACACGCCCCACAGCCCCCACAAACCGCCGAATGCTAAGACCGACACAATGATAGTGATGGGATGCAAATCCACTGCCTCAGAAAACAGTAAAGGCACCAACACGTTGCCATCGATGAATTGAATGACGGCATAAGCCAACATCACCCAACCCAATTCCAAAGACCAGCCAAACTGCAGGGCCGCAATCATAAATACCGGCAGGGTCACCACCGCTGCACCGATAAAAGGTATCAAGACCGAAATACCCACCAGCACTCCCAACAGCGCCGCGTAATTAAGGTCGAAGAACAAGAACGTCACGAAACTGACGGTGCCCACCAAGAGAATTTCAATCACTTTGCCGCGAACGTAGTTGCCCAACTGAGCGTTCATCTCTAAACCAACCGCGTCCAGCAGGGGCCGTTCTTTGGGTAACAAAGACTTGAGATGCTCGATCAATATTTCCCGGTCTTTGAGCAAAAAGAATACGGATATCGGCACAAGCACTAGGTAGATCAACAGACCCACGAGAGAGAACACCTGGGAGAAGGCGCTCTCCAGCAAGAAGGCGCTTAGGTTGCCCAGCTCCTTGGCGCTTTCGTTCACCACACCCAGTATTTGTTCTGTTGAAATGAACTCGGGGAACCGGGTGGCCAAGCCCAGCAATGCCTCTCGAATCACCCCAACCAAGTTAGGGGCCAAGGCGAGCAAACTGGCTGCCTGCTGCCAAATCAGCGGCACCACCAACAGCACAATAGCAAATACCGAGCCCACCAAGACGATCATCGCCACGCTGATGGCCAGCAGCCGCGGACAACCCAGAGCCTCTAGACGACTCACCAACCCTTGCAGCAAAAACGCAATCACCATGCCCGCGAGAACCGGGGCCAAGGCACCGGCTAGGCTATACAGCACCACCATGATCGCCAGCAGCGCGACGATCAAAAAAATCGCGTCTGGTCTGGAGAAGTAGCGGTTAAACCACTGGCTCACTACCGCGACAAAGTTCACGATTTTTTCCGAATCAAGTAGGCGAACAGGCCATCTTGCGCTGACCAATCCAATAGCTCGTTGCCACTTTGCTGGGCAAAGACTTTGAAATCCCGTTCCGAACCCGGGTCCGTAGCCAGCACCCCGAGGGTTTGGGCAGGCTCCATGCGGTTGAGCGCCTGCTTCGCTTTCAGTAGCGGCATGGGACACATGAGCCCCTGCAAATCGAGGAATTCGTCAGCCTGTTGCGCAAGATCTTTCATGGCGCAAATGTATCACAGGCCCTTTAGAGTTGTGTGCCCGCCTGCTGAGGCTTTTGGCTATGCCGAAGTTTTTCATCGACCACCAAAGTGCGCATTCCATCCCCTTCCCATTCGCGTACTATGCGGTGATGAATCCTTTATCGGACAGCGCAAACCCCAACGGAACGGTTAGCGGCAACCGCGCACTGACCGGGCTACTGTGGCTGGTGGCGGCATGGATGACCGCCCTGGGAGGCAGCGCTAGCGCATCAAATCCTAGAGACCTGCCCAGCCTGGGCGATGGTGCGTCCAGTATTGTCAGTCCGCAAATGGAAGCCCAAATCGGCAGCATTTTCTTAAAGCAGCTTAACGCTTCCTTGCCCCTTTCAGACGACGTGCTTATTCAGTATTACGTCGAACAACACATCAGCTATCTGGCCCAGTTTTCGGAAATGCGGCAACCGCTGCAGGCCGTGGCAGTGGTGGATAATCCTGAAATCAACGCCTTTGCCGCTCCCGGCGGCATTATTGGCATCAACCTAGGACTGCTGCTTGCTGCCCGCGACGTGAGCGAGTACTCATCGGTGATTGCTCACGAGATGGCGCACCTAAGCCAGCGCCATTTTGCTCGCGGGATTCAAGCTCAGCAGGCGGCCTCTGTCCCTGCCATGATCGGGCTGCTTAGCGCCATTTTAGTGGGCGCCGCTGGCGGCACCGATGCAGGCCTAGCCGCAATCACGACGGCCCAAGCCATCAGCGAATCCAACCAATTGCGTTTCAGCCGATCTCGCGAGCAAGAAGCCGACCGCATCGGTTTAAGCACCTTGGTGCGAGCCGATATCGATCCTAACGCCATGGCAAGCATGTTTGAGCGCATGCAGCAGACTTATCGTTTTACCCGACGGCCGCCGGAATTTTTGCTCACCCACCCGCTGTCCGAAACCCGCATCAGCGATGTACGCAATCAGGCGCGCAACACCGGCGAGGTTAAGGAGCCGGATGAAGACATGGCTCTGGCCTATCAAATCGCGCGTATTCGTGCTCAACAAAATTACAGCACCAACGCTGCTTTGGATGTCCTGGACTATCGCAAAACATTGGCGCAAGACCCCAATAACCTAGCCCAGATTTACGGCTTGGCATTGGCACTAAGTCGCAACGATGAACACGATGAAGCCATCGACCAAGTCCGTCGCATCCACCGTCGCAATCCTCAGAGCGTGCTCTACACATCGGTTTTGGCTGAGCTGTTGATTGAAGGTGATCGCTCCGCTGAGGCAACGACGCTGCTCAACAAGGCTCTCACCCTTTATCCCGACAGCTATCCGCTATCCATGCTGTTGGCCCAAGCTCGGGTCAAAGAGCAGCGCTATGGCGAGGCTGAAAACATCTACTTGTCGCTGTCAAAGCTGCGTCCCACAGACGCCCAAGTGTGGTTTGAACTGGCCGAGACTGCCGGTTTGGCAGGCAACGTTACCCAAGTGCACTTAGCTCGCGCTGAATACTTCTATCTCCATGGCGCGTCACACCGCTCCATCCAGCATCTGGAATACGCAAAGAATTTGATCGCAGGTAGCAATCGGCAGCTTCACGCCAAATTGCTACAGCGCATTCAGGATCTGCGAACCGAAATTCGCGCCAATCAGAGCTAGCCGCTTGTTAAGCCGTTAACCCGCCTGAAACGCCAGCATCCGATCCAAGGGCTGCTTGGCTCGTAATCCTAGCTCGGGATCTACCAAGATCTCGCAACGCTGCTGGTATTCATCATCATGCAGCACCCGGTCCAGCGCCCGCAGTTCGTTCATGGCCATCCAAGGGC
>JAYOSS010000033.1:0-6171 GCA_038139355.1 Gammaproteobacteria bacterium | reverse complement strand
CGACAGGTGGCGCCATCTCCAGCGGTAGGCGCTTCTATGAACGTCTTGCCCGGGTTTTGCTGTCGTAATTTGTGAAAAATGCCGCGGTCCGTGGCCACTATAAAGGTGTCATTGGGCATACGCCCTGCCGCATCCACAATCGCCTTGGTGGAGCCCACCACATCGGCGTTGGCAATCACGGCCGCTGGAGATTCCGGATGCACAAGCACACCAGCGTCGGGATAAACCCTGCGCAGGTCATCCAACGCCTTGGACTTAAATTCTTCATGCACCACACAGGCACCGCTCCAAAGCAACATGTCCGCCTGGGTTTGCTGTTGAATATAGGCGCCAAGATGCTTATCCGGCGCCCAGAGAATTTTTTCGCCCTTGGCCCGCAGATGACTGACGATATCCAGCGCACAGCTGCTGGTCACAACCCAATCCGCAAGGGCCTTTACCCGCGCCGAGGTATTGGCATACACCACTACCGTTCGATCCGGGTGTTGCGCCGTGAATTGCGCAAAAGCGTCCGGCGGGCAACCTAGGTCTAAAGAACACTCGGCTTCCAAGGTCGGCATAAAAATGCGTTTTTCCGGCGACAGAATTTTTGCGGTTTCGCCCATAAAGCGAACCCCGGCCACGACTAAGCTGTTAGCCTCGTGATCACGACCAAACCGCGCCATCTCTAATGAATCCGATACACAACCGCCGGTTTGCTCGGCCAAATCTTGAATATCGCCGTCCACATAATAATGGGCGACCAAGGCCATGCCCTTGCGCTGCAGGGTGTCGGCGATACGAGCCTTCAAGTGATCCCGCTCAGCGTCCTCTAAGATCAGGCTGCCAATGAGTGGCACCTGCTCCGGGGCAAGGGTGTAATCAGGCAGGTCTGAGGTGTTACTGCTCAAAGCGGTCACCTTCGTGATAACGGACGCTGATGATAAATCCAAACCTTAGACTGTCACAAATGCACCATTTGTGGCCTGATTTATCCCTCATGATGATTACCTCCATACTGGATAAGACTTGCGCTCATGGTTCAGCCCCGCATTCTCTTTTTAGCTTCGCCACCGCCTGAAGGCACGGTAAGCAACGACAACGCCGAGACGCTGCCTGCAGCCTTTAGCGCTCAGGGCTGGCAGGTTGAATCGGCGCCCCACCAAGCTATTCATCGACAGCCGCAAGGACTGTGCTGCAACCACACCCTGCTCAGCCGCTTTGATTTGATCTGGTCTTTGGGCTTTGGCCCGCGCCAAGGGTTTTGGGATCGAACCCAGCTACTAGCCGCGCTGCCGCGACGCAAGATCATCAATGCGCCGTCCGGCATGGCGCTGCTGCATGGCAAGGCGGCCTGGCCGAACCTAAGCAGTGAAAGCCATATCGCTAACGACCCTGAAACCCTGATTTCTGTCCTGACCAATGAACCGGGGGAGTGGGTTCTCAAACCCCTAGCGGGCAGCTTTGGACAAGGGGTCATGCGGCTAACAGCCGAGGATACAGATGCACTGGAAAGCGCCATGGCAGCAGGACCCGGGGACTACTTTATGTTGCAGCGCTTTTTGCCAGCCATCGCAGACGGCGAGATACGCACACTGCTGGTTGGCGGTCAGATCATTGGCAGTTATTTGCGCGTGCCCAGCAACCGCCTGCACGCCAATTTAGCTCGTCACGGGTCGGCTCACGCCGCTACGCTGACCCAGCACCAAACGGATTTGGTTTCCCGAATTGCCGCAGACTTGCTGGCTCAGGATATGGGTTTCGCCGCTGTGGACTTGGTGGACGACACCCTGATGGAGGTCAACGTGGCCAACCCAGGAGGACTGGGCACAATGAACGAACTGTACGGCAAGGACTTTGGCCCGGCAGTGGTGGAAGCCGCCTGGGCCTTTAGCCAATCTCTAAATCCTCACCCTTGAACGACCCTAAAAATGCTTTGGGTTGGCAGTTCAGTACAACGGATATGACATTGCTCTGACGTCGCACTGAGATCGCTCTGACGTAGCGGCGGCGCCTTGTCCCGGCCCCGCAACTTGCGGTCTGGGTTAAGGGGTGCCGCCGTCCACACGAATCACCGTACCGGTAGTAAAGCTGCCGCCGGGGCCTGCCAGATACAAAGCCGCGCCAACAATTTCGTCTGGCTCACCGCCCCGCTTTAGGGCATGACGAGATTTGGCCTGCTTTTCAAAAGCAGCCATATCCCAGGCTTTGGAAATATCCGTCAAAAACGGTCCAGCAGCGATCCCGTTGACCCGGACATTGGGACCGAAGGCAAAGGCAAAGGAACGGGTCAACGCGTTGAGCCCGGATTTGGCAGCGCCATAGGGTTCAGAATTCGGTGACGGCTGTAGCGAGGCAATACTACTGATGTTCACAATGCTGCCCCCATCACCGGCAGCCATGCATTCGCCCACGAGGGCCATCAAGCGAAACGGCCCTTTCAAATTCACGCCAATCACTTTGTCGAACAGCTCTTCCGTGATGGCCGACAAGGATTCGTAGAGGGGGGACATGCCCGCGTTATTGATCAAAATATCGATTTTGCCGAATCGCTCATAGGCAGCGTCAACGAGCCCGTCAATTTCGCCCCAGTGTCCAACGTGACAGCCATAGGCCATGGCCTGACGGCCCAGGGCCTGAATTTCTGCCGCCACAGATTCGCAAGCATCGGCCTTGCGGCTAGTAATGATCACGTCGGCGCCTCTGGCTGCTAAGGCCAGTGCCATTTCTCGACCCAATCCCCGACTGCCGCCGGTAACCAAGGCCACTTTGCCGCTAAAATCCAGTAACTGATCCATCTGCTCTCTCCCCTATTGTCTTGTTCCACCACCGCCGGTCTTTGTTAGCTACTACTTTTGTTAGCCACTGGTGTTGTCAGCCAATACTGTTGGCACCTGCGGTTCTGGCATTACTGCAATGTAAACAAATCCAGCCGGGATACAAAGGCGCAGACCGAAATCTGCGTTGCGCCGTTACCGGCCCGAGGCACCAGCGGCTTCAGCACCGGGGTCGCGTGGGCAGCGCCCACAGTTAGTCCGTGTATCTTCGGGTCACCGGGCTGGTATCGCGGCCCCATACCTGCCAACTCTTGCCCAACTCTTGACGATGGCGTCCAACTTCTCATTTTAGGGGGCCTTGGTGATACTATTACGGGTCGTTTAATCGACCAATTTGCAGGGGAGAACACTATGGGAATGCTTGATGGCAAGGTGGCGCTGGTTACCGGCGCGGGCGGAGGACTAGGACGCGCCCACGCGCTGCTGCTCGCCGCCGAAGGCGCCAGCGTTGTGGTTAACGATCTGGGCGGTGCGCGCGATGGCACCGGTTCCAGCACGTCAATGGCCGACGGCGTTGTCGACGAAATCAAAGCCACAGGCGGGCAAGCCGTGGCGCACTATGGGTCCGTGACCAGCCGCGAAGACGCGGAAGGCATGGTTCAGGCGGCAGTAACCGCATTCGGCAAACTGGACATCCTCATCGCCAACGCTGGCATCCTGCGGGACAAGTCCTTTAAAAACATGACCGATGACATGTGGGATGTAGTGATGGATGTCCATCTGCGCGGCACCTACCTGACCACCAAGGTGGCTTTCGACCAGATGCTGGAACAAGGTACCGGCGGACGCATCATCATGACCAGCTCCACCTCAGGACTGCTGGGTAACTTCGGCCAGACAAACTATGGCGCGGCCAAAGCCGGCATCGCCGGCTTTATGCGTTGTCTGTGGCTGGAGGGCGTGAAATACGGCATCACCGTGAACGTGCTGGCCCCCACCGCCACCTCTCGACTGACCACGGATATTTTGCCCGAGGAAGTGCAAGACAGTTTTCCACCCGAAGCGGTTTCGCCGCCAGTGGTCTGGCTGTGCACAGACGAGGCCAAAGACATCAGCGGCCGCCAGTGGTTGGTCGCTGGCAACAACGTTTCGTTGTTGAGCTGGCAGGTAACCCCCATTGCACAGGCCGCAGTGGACGCCCAACCCTGGGCCGTGGCGGACATCGGGGAGAAAATATTGGCCAGCAAAGACAACTGGCCACCGGTTAACCCGTTGCGCGGCGGCTAAGGCCAGTCGCTTGGACAAATTGCGGTAGAGGACTGCTATGAACTTTGGATTTACGGAAGAACAAAATCTGCTCAAAGAGCAGGTACAACGCTTTATGAAAGAGGCTTGCCCCCTAACCCGGGTTAGGGAAATTGCAGCCAGCGAGACACCTTTTGATCAAACACTTTGGCAACAAGCCGCCGAACTGGGCTGGCTGGGCCTCACCATTCCTGAAGCACACGGAGGACTGGGCCTCAAATGGATCGACTTGACGGTGGTTTTGGAAGCAGCAGCAGAAGGACTCTGCCCCCTGCCTATCGCTTCTCAAGCGCTGGCTAGCGCCGCCATTCTGGCCTGTGCATCCCAAGAGCAACAAGCGAATTGGCTGCCTGCTATGGCAGCAGGCGAAGCTGTCGTCACCGTGGGTTTGTATGACGAAGCCAACTGGATCGATCCCGCCGCCATTACTGCGACGGCCAGCGCCAGCGATGGCGGCTATATCCTGCACGGCAAGAAGCCCTTCGTGAACGACGCCATGTCCGCGGACTACCTGCTGCTGGCGGTGAAAGGTCCCGAAGGTTTGGCCTTGGCCGCCGTGGGCAAGGATCAGGTCAAAGTGACCGCCCAGCCCACTATCGACACCACAAAGCCTATGGCCAGTGTGGATATTGAGGGTGTGGAAATTAGTGCCGACGACTTGTTGCCCATGAGCGCTGAGCAGTTAGCGTTTTTGACGGATTGCGGCGCCGTTGCTACTACGGCAGAAATGGTGGGCGCCGGCGCGGCCATTTTGGAAATGACCAGCAACTACGCCAAAGAGCGTATTCAATTTGGCAAGCCCATTGGACAGTACCAAGGAGTCAAACACCGATTGGCGGACATGTTCGTGGACTTAGAAAGCTATCGGTCCCTGTGCTACTTCGCGGCTTGGGCAGTGGATGATGATCCCTCTGAACTGGCCAAGGCCGTTTCCATGGCCAAGGGCTACGCCTCAGACGCGTTCGCGCAAATTGGTATCGACGGCGTTGGTTTGCATGGCGCGATCGGCTTTACCGCAGACTACGACGCCCAGCTCTATCTCAAGCGCTCAAAGTGGGCCCGGCCAATGTACGGCGACTCGGATTACCACATGGACAGAATTGCAACTTTAGGAGGTCTTTAATGGACTTTGATTACACCCCACAGGAACAGTCGTTTCGACAAGAGGTACGCGATTTTCTTGCTGACAATCTGCCCCCAAAAGAAAAGCGTGACAAAAATTTCCTAGGCACATGGCTAGAAAAAGTGCGCGCCAAGGGCTGGGTTGGTTTCGCATGGCCCAAGGAATTTGGCGGCAGCGACGGCGGCCTTATAGAGCAGGCCATTCTCAAAGAGGAAATGTCACTTGCTAAGGCCCCGCCACTGGGCACTTCGATGATGGGTCTGGCTTGGGTAGGCCCCGGCATTATGGAGTACGGCACCGAAGAACAAAAAAAGAAGTTCATACCAGACATCCTCGACAGCAAGGTGACTTGGTGCACCGGTTATTCCGAGCCAAACCATGGCTCCGATCTAGCGGCCATCCAATGCAAGGCCGAGCTCAAGGGTGATCACTATGTAGTCAACGGGCAAAAGATCTGGACCACTGGCGCACCGTGGTCCCAATGGATTATTTTGCTCACCCGCACCGACTTCAATGTGACCTCCAAGCACGAGGGTATTACCTGCTTCTTGGTGCCAATGGACGCGCCGGGGGTAGAAGTTCGACCCATTCAAAACATGGCCGGTGACAAGCACTTCGCCGAAATTTTCTTCACCGACGTGCAGGTGCCGGTGGAAAACCGCCTAGGCGCCGAGGGCGAAGGCTGGAAAGTTACGGTGTCGGCCCTAGCCAACGAGCGTTCCAGCATTGGCGAAGTAACTCAACTTCAAGCCAAGCTGGACGACCTGAAAGCCCTGGTTAAAAACAGTTCACGCCAAGGCAAGCCCGCCAGCGAGGACCCAAAGGTTCGACGCACGGTGGCCAAATTTGAAATGAAGATTTCCGCCATGAAGTACAACGGCCTGCGCTATTTGACCAAGCAGATTAAGGGTGAGCCGCTAACCTCCGAAACTTCGGTGAACAAGCTGCATCGCGCCAGTCTGGAAATCGAGATGGACGATTTCGCCA
>JAYOSS010000032.1:0-19240 GCA_038139355.1 Gammaproteobacteria bacterium | reverse complement strand
CTGGGCGACCAAGGCAACGCCAATCGCGTAGAGCACTGAAAGGATCATAATCACGCTGGACAGTAGACCCAGCATAAAACCTAAGCCACGACTCTTCTCTGGATTGGTGTAACCTCGAAAGTAAAGCATTCTGCCCAAGACAAAGGTCAGGCCCAAGGCTGCTGCCAGCAGTTCATTCACAAAATAGCCGCAAGCAAAAATTGCTGGCAGAAAAACCACCAACTGCTCGGTGGAGTTTTGATGAGCCCGAAAAAACCGCTCGAAGTGTTCATCACCGGTGGTTGCTGGTGCAGGCACACTAAATCTGGCTCTGGCTCGGCCAACTTCGATTGCAAAATAGGTGTATTGCAAAAGTGCGAGCATCACCACAGCTGTTACGTATTCCATCATGGGTCCTTTGTTTTCATTGAAGAGTCTAGGGACTAGGTACCGGGCGCTAGGTCGCTATCATAAACGCGCCGGAGGCCTCGGCGACAACAAAATCGTCTTCTTGGCGTATCAGCAATCCGGTCATTTGCGCCAGCCTTCCCTTACGCTTGATGCAGCGCCCTTCCAGTCGAATTGGCGTGCCTACCGGTAATTCGGTGCGGTAGCGAATATCCGCCTTGGCGGTAAAGCATCGCTCGCCCTGAAGCCAGACCCAATTCGCCATGACATCGTCAAGCAGGCTAAAAATGATGCCACCATGAGTGACTTGGTCGTAGCCCATATGCTGAGGTTCGGGGGTGAACTCGCCTCGGCACACGTCTCCGTCCAGCCGAAAGGCTACCTTCAGGCCAATGGGATTTTGCGGGCCACAAACAAAGCAGCGGTTGCTACCACTGGCCAACTGCTGGGCTCGTTTGTCTGCTTGTTCCTCTATTTGTTGCTCTGTTGGTTCCGGGGTCATCAAGAGGCCTCTCTATTCGCGTGGTTAAATGCGCTGCAAAGCAACCCAGATCTGGCGCTGCCCTGCCGCTCCAGAGTTTGCTGAGAATTCGCTATCATAGACGCTTTTGCGAGGTGGTCACGGGTGACATTTCCCACTGAACAGATTCGTTCCGCCATGGAGGGCTATCGCCCCAATCTCGTGATCCCGAAAAAAGATACCCGCCAGGCATCCGTGGCAATCATCCTGCGTGAGGCACCAGGAGCGGCATCGGATTACAGCGATATTTTGTTCATCCAACGCGCGGAACGAGAAGGCGATCCTTGGTCAGGCCAGATGGCCTTCCCCGGCGGGCACAAAGAAGATGGTGATGCCGACCTCAAGGCCGCGGCCATGCGCGAAACTCTGGAGGAAATCGGTCTGAGCCTGCAAGACGCAGAATACTTAGGGGCACTGGATCATCAGCAGGCCCAACCGCGAGGACGGGTGCTGAACATGCTGATTGCCCCCCACGTCTTTGTGACCCAAGACACTCCTGCATTCAAACCCAATCACGAAGTCGCGGACGTAGTTTGGGCCCCGCTGCCGGTACTTGCCGGTAATTCCTTACACGACACTCAGACTCTACCCATGGCCGGCAGACCCACCGTCTTTAATGGCTACAGGCTTAGCGGCGGCCACTTCGTTTGGGGCTTAACTTACCGAATTCTGAAGTCATTCTTCAGCGCCGTAGACGGTAACTGGCAACCCCCGCTGGAAATCGACTAGACCGGAAACACCCTGCCCTTGAGCCGCGTCTTGGGTCACACAGACCAACCCCCTAACCGAACCCCGAACCGTTGCGCTCTAACCATCGGGACAGAAACGCTAGACCTCGAACGTTAGACCTCTGAAGTTAGCGATGGCTAGGCCTCTGGCGACACTGGTGAAGGGATCGTGCTCCACGACTCGGCTAGGGAATCGTTGCTCCAACAAACCTTTGACCGCTGGGATCAGACTGGAGCCGCCGGTGCCTAGCACAATATCAATGTCCTCGTGTCGCATGCCCGCCTTGGCGACGGTTTCATCCAGCGCCGCAGCCACCCGCTGCAATGGCTCATCAATCATTTGCTCAAAGTCCCTACGGCTCAAATCCACCCGCAGGTCGATCTCGGGAACATCTAGGGTTGCGGTTTGCTGGGTTGAAAGCTCCGCCTTCAGCTCTTTGATGCGCGCAAACAGCAGATAGCTCAAGTTGTGCTGAATCACATCACGCAATCGCTCGAATTTGTCGGTGCCCGGCCCGCCAGCAGAAATTCGCTGCAAAACAGGGGTGGTGTAACGATTTTGGTTCAAGGTGTAGGTCACCGCCCAGTTAACCAACAGATCTTCAAAATCCTCGAAGGGAAAGCGCGTCTCAATCTCTCGGTCATGTCCGCGGCGCCGCCATAACTCGCCCTTGCCCAGCGCCGGAAACAACAGCGCACGGAATAAGATTTGGTCCAGATGGTCCCCGCCCAAGCCGATGCCATGAGTAGCCACCACGGTAAAATTCGGGCCCTCCCGCCTGAGCACGCAAAAATCCAACGTGCCGCCACCAAAATCCAGACACAGTAAGGTCTCGCCTTGAGCGGCACTGTTGCTGTGCAAGAAGCTCACCGCTGCAGCGATGGGCTCAGGATAAAAATGCTGTTGCTTAACGCCTGCGTAACCAAAGGCTTCTCCTAACCGGCTCAGGGCCAATTGATTTGAGAATTCATCCCGGCCTTCAAAATTGACCGGGTAGCCCAAATTCGCGCTGACAATGCTGCCGACGTCAGCCTCGATACTCTGGCGAATACGCAGCAACAAAGGGGTGATCAGAGCAACCAAACGAAAGGGATGGTCAAAGACCATTAGCCGACGGACATTTTCATCGCCAAGCAGCCGCTTGGTGCCTCGAAACAGGCGCCCCTGCAAACTGCTGTCCGTGACTGCAGCGCCGTACACTTTTTCCGTGGCGGTTTCGACCTCTCCAGGCGCGCCATCGCTACCGGCACCCTCTACGAACTGACTGGTCTCACCGATAACTTCCGGCACCATTTCTACTGTGCGCCCGGTGTTATCCGCGATGTATTGATCCACCGCCGCCTGGCCGGTTTTAGAGGTCAGTGCTCTGTCAATATAAGTTGCCGACGGAATGATGGCTTCAGCGCTTTCTAGCTGCACCAGTCGGACTTCCTCACCATCGAACACCGCAGCCGCAGAATTACTGGTGCCGAAGTCGATGCCCACCCCAACGCGACTCATCGCTGAACCTCGCGAGCCAGTCGTAAACTCATCTCAGGGATGCTGAACATCAAACTTTTTCTCCTATGCGTTCCCGAGGATCGGCGATATTGGTGTCGTTGCTGTGGCACTCTTAAGGGCCAACACTCGCGCACTTAGAGCCGGCGGCATCTTACCCGTCGGTGCATTCAGCGCCAACCGAACCTGCTAACGGCATTGCTGCCAAAAACGCTAAACTGACGGCATCAAAGCCCAGTAGTGCCCGCATGGACCAACCCACCGACCTAAACAAATACCGAAAGCGCCAGCGCAAAGAGCGGGGCAGCGGCAGCACACTGTGCCGGTCGGGTTTTCACAAGTGGGTGGACGACGAGGCCAAGCAATTTGACGTCAAGCAAGGCCGCTTAGTGAGCAGGCAGCGCTGTGAACGCTGCGGCAAAAATCGAGTGAACGTTAGCTAGCGTCGAGCTCCAACTTGGCCAGCGGCTGGATATCACAGCCGACCCCGGTACCGCCCAAACCACAATAGCCGTTGGGCACCTTGGCCAAATACTGCTGATGATAATGTTCCGCGTAGTAGAACGGACCAGAGGCCTGAACTTCCGTGGTGATCCCACCGTAGCCCGCCGCTGTTAGCGCCTCTTGAAACAGCGCTTTGCTGGCTTGGGCCAACTCCGCCTGTTCTGGCTCATAAGTGTAAATGGCTGAACGATACTGGGTACCCAAATCATTACCCTGGCGCATGCCCTGGGTGGGGTCGTGACTCTCCCAAAACACTTTCAGCAATTGTGCAAAGCTCACCTGCTGGGGGTTATAAACCACCAACACGGTTTCGGTATGGCCGGTGCCGCCAGAGCAGACTTCCTCGTAGCTAGGATTTGGCGTCAACCCTCCCGAATAACCGGCCGCAGTCGTTAAGACCCCTGGCTTTTCCCAGAAGCGTCGCTCCGCGCCCCAAAAACAGCCCATACCAAATTGCACGGTTTTTACGTCACTGGGGAAGGGTGGAAGCAGCGGCTGGCCGAGCACAAAGTGCTGGGACGGTACTGGCATCAATTCTGTGCGTCCTGGCAACGCATTTTCCGCCGTTGGCAACTCCAATTTACTTGCATAAGACATGGGTGGTCTCCGGTTAGCAGCTTTGCAGTGTAACCTCATTGGCAGGCCGCTCAAGGTCTGGAGACCTTGTAGAGCCGTCCAACGGTCGACAACTTTTTGACGATACACACCCCAACTGTTCGCCTGGCCATGGGTCTTATTTCATCGGCAGAGCCGGAATGCTATAAACCACACATGCATCCCCAATCAAACCTGCTGTTAGCCCTGATTTGCACCTGCCTGACCTTAGGCGGTTGTACATCCCTTTCTGGGAAAAATACCGCCCAGAGCAGTCCTCAAACAGAGCTCTCCCCTGTCCTTTATTTGGCACAAGAAAACTTCTACGAAAAACTGCAGGAGCTGTCTGAACTGGAATTGCGAGCCATGGCATTGGCCGTGGATGAACCTCTGGCTCTAGGCCCCTTAGGTTCGACGTTGATCGAAAACAACCCAGCCAGCCTTGCCGGCCACCATGCCCTCGCTTTGTTCTATCAACATGTGGAAGCCGATGTCGCGGCGGCCAGGCATCAACAACTAGCCGATCGCCTAACCCAACAAATATTGGCCACCGGTGATGGCAGCGTTGAACGGCCCTATCGTGTCCTCAGCAGAGCTGACGCTCGTCTGATCGTTGCCGCCAATGGCGAGCAATTGGTCGGAGGTGTCTACCAAAGCAACGCATCGATACCTCTGCAACTGCTATTGCTATCTCGGGCGTCAAAAGACGCTGCCGTGGAAAGCACCTATTTCGATTTGTCCGGGCTCGTCGTTCGCCAAGCGGGTAAAGAGAGTAATCCCTGGGATGTGCTGCGTATCTTGGCGGATAGCGAAGACACGGCAGCTCAAGCAGCCATCGGTACGTATTTAGCGCGACAACGGCGCTATGACCCGGCCGTTCGATGGCTAGAACTGGCAGCCCGTGAGGACAACCTGCTCGCCCATACCCTGTTAGCACGCATTTATGGGTACCAATCCGGTTTGGCTGAGTCGTCTGAGGACTCCGCACCGGAGCAAAGCAATGTTAAAAGCGCTGCTGATCTAAGGCGATTGGCCGTCGATAACCATATTGTCGCCATTGGCTTGGGTTCTACGGAATCCATGTATGCCATCGCTAGGCTACTTTTAGAGGACCCTGCCCAAGCAGACGCTATGCAATCCGCAATGGCGTTTATTGCCCCTGAACGCAGAACGGCCGGCGCCATTGAACTACTGGAACAAGCCGGAGCCTTAGGCTTTACCCAAGCCTACCTGTATCTGGCTAGTCAATTTCAACAAGGCGCCCATGTTGAAGCCGATGTACAACGGGCCAATGACTATTTTGCCAAAGCCGCAGGTACCGGAGATGCCAGCGCGGTTATTGGCTATGCCCGCTATGTCGCCAGCGACCCAAATCGACAAGTCAAAATACCGCTGATTCGCCAGTTGAACCAACTGGCCGAGAGGGACAACGCCGAAGCGATGCTGGTTTTGGGCAACCTGTACGCCAAAGGCGTCAGCGTCCGATCATCAGCGCGCAGGGCTGTGCGCTGGTATAAAAAGGCGGTAGACGCCGCTCAAGCAAGTCATCACGGTAACGCGGCAGTGGTCAACGAGGTTGCCTGGACGCTGGCGGTGACCGATGTCAAAGGTCTGCAGCAACCGGGCTACGCCCAAACCATCATGGATGCGCTGATGACGGGCAACAAACAAGTGCAAAGCCATCCAGAGTATCTGGACACTTGGGCCGCCACCTATGCCGCCAACGGTAATTTCGCCCGGGCCATTGAACTGCAACGCAGGGCCTTAGAGGTCGCCCGCACCCAAGAACGCACCGACGTCATTGATATTCTGGAAACCCATCTGGCGTTTTTTGAGGCGGGCAACCACATCATCGATAAAACGCCTTAACGTGTCGCCTCTTGAGCTTCTGCGACAGTTGCCGCCGTTATTAGATGTGCGCGCCCCGGGTGAATTCAAGGTCGGCCAGCTGCCGAACAGCATTAACCTGCCGATTTTGGATGACGAAGAACGCGCGCAAGTCGGCACCGTCTACAAGCAGCAAGGCCACGACGCCGCGGTAAGCTTAGGCCATCGCTTGGTCAGCGGTGACACCCGAGAACGTCGAATACAGGCCTGGCAATCCTTCTGCCAAGGCCACCCGAACGCGATGGTGATGTGCTGGCGAGGAGGCCAACGCTCAGGCCTTGCCCAACAGTGGCTTAGCGAGGGCGGCATCGATATCCCCAAAGTAGAAGGCGGCTTTAAAGCGCTGAGAAACGCCTGTCTGAGCGTCTTAGAAAAACCCAACAAAAAGTGGTGGCTGGTTAGTGGGCGCACGGGTTCTGCAAAAACCGTGCTGCTACAACACGTGAAGCAGAGTATTGATCTTGAGGGCTTGGCCAATCATCGCGGCTCCGCTTTCGGACGCCGGCTAACCCCGCAGCCAACGCCGGTTACCTTCGAGAACCAGCTGGCTATTGATTACTTAAATCACGACTACGAGTCGCTGGTGGTGGAAGACGAAAGTCGCACCATTGGCCGCCTGGGCCTGCCGCTAACCTGGCATGAGCAAATGACGCAAGCCCCCATTGCCTTGGTTGAAGCTTCCTTTGCCGAGCGCGTGGAGCATATTCACCGAGAGTATGTTGAGGAGGCCCTAGCGGAACTGGATCAGGCTGGGCTGTCACCGAACCTGCTCCAGCAACAATACGAAGACGCCGCCCTGCGTATTCAGCGTCGCTTGGGCGGCGTTCGTATGGAGCAACTCATGCAAAAAATCCGTCACGCCTTCGAGCAGCAAGGCGACCATAGGGATTGGATCCGTTATTTACTGACGGAGTACTACGATCCCATGTACGACTTCCAGCTAGCGCGCAAGGAGCACCGAGTCGTCTATCGCGGCAGCGCAGCCCAGGTCACCGACTTTCTCAAAAACCAGCCGTGAAGTGATTGGGGAGACCCCAGTTAGTCCAAAAACTCGGCGATCATGGTGGCGACCACTTCCGGTTGATCGTGATGTGTCCAATGCCCAGCGTGACTCACTTCCAGCAGTTCCGCATCCTTAAAATACTGCAACGTCCCGTCTTGGCCCGTTCGTTTTTCCAATCCCCCATCGGCATTAATCAACCGCGTAGGCGCTTGGATGTTCTGCCACAGTTCCACAATCTGCGCCTCCGACAGTCCAACCCCATGGAAGTTGTAAGTGTACTGATCGTATTTCCAAGTGAACTGACCATCCTCTAGCTGCACCACCCCATGGGCTGTCAGGTGCATGGCCTGATCCTTGGTGAGCTGCGGATTTGCATCCTGCATCCGTTGATAGGCGGTTTGTAAATCTGGGTAACGCCGGGGAAGGCGTCCGGCAAGATCGCGATTGATCTCGCTCCACTCCCGAATAATCGCCGCTGTGCCCGCGTCCTCGCTGTCCCGGCGCCACAAGCCAATCCCTTCCAGCAACACCAGCTTACGCACATGCTCTGGGAACACCCCGGCGAAGAATGCGGCGATAGCACCCCCCAAACTGTGCCCGACCAAAAACACCGGGCCCAATTGGTTCTGCTCGATGAGTTGCTGCAGATCATAAATGTAATCGTAATAACGGTAGCCAGAGCCCTGTACCCACTCAGAATCTCCATGGCCCCGCAAATCCGGCGCGATAAAGTGGTAATTGCCAAAAGCGGACAGGCGTTGAATCAAATCGTCCCAGGTGCGGCAGTGATCGCGAACCCCATGCACGAGGACGATGGTGGGATCTTTGGGCGAACCCCACTCAACAAAGTGCATGCGCAAACGCTGAGAAAAGAACCGGTGTGAGGTCGGTGTTAACGCAGACGACAACCCCTTGGGCATAACGACTCCTGATGCAAAAAAACAATGGCCAGTTGATACCTCGTTGGTACCGTGGGCCGTAGGCGCCGCCGCATTCTACAGATCTGGCGTTGTACCAACACACTTGTTGTTATTGAACCCCCACACAAAAGCCAAACAGGGGTGCTCAAAAAGATGCATCCGGCGACAAACACCCCGTGTGATTTGCGTCAAATCAGGCCAAATTTCGCAAAAAGCCCCGTTAAGCTCACCGAAAATTGGACTTACTCACATAAAAGGCTACTTTTTTGCACAAATAGCTTGCACTACTTGTTACTTGAGGTAACAATTGCCTCATTCAACGGCCAAGTGGCAACACCCCGTTGAAATACGGGAATTTCCGAAACTCCTCTCCCCTCCCCTCCTCGGGAGTTCCCATCTTTCGAAGGCGGGGGACCCATGGTCCCCCGCCTTTTTTATTGCCTCGGATTTCCTTGCCTCAGACTTTTTCGCCTCAGACTTTTTCGCCTCAGGCTTTTTCGCCTCAGAATAGGTCATCAGGATCGCGACAACCGTTACAGACAAGCCCTGGCGTCGTACCATATCCCCATGACGATTAAACCTGACTACCAACACCTCAGCGTTAGCCACCAGGGCAACGTTGCCACCATTACGTTGTCTCGACCGACCCGGGCCAATGCTCTCAGTCACGATCATTTGGCTGAACTGGAACATGGCGCCCTATCATTTAGGGATGCGCCAGATGTCCGGGTAGTCATTATCACCGGCGCGGGCAAGCATTTTTCGTCCGGTGCAGACTTACAGGACCCCGGTCCAAACCCGGCCATGCCGCTGGTTCAGCGTCGACGACGTGCGCGCATGGGTCAGCGTGCCATCGAAGCCATTGTGAACATGGATCAAATAACCATTGCCGCCTGGCGCGGCGCGGCCATGGGTGGCGGCGCTTGTGTAGCCACCGCCTGCGACTTTCGGGTGGGCAGTGAAACCGCTTTCATGCAATACCCGGAAGTTGATCTGGGCATCAATCTGATGTGGAAAAGCCTGCCCTTGATTGTCGCCCTGGTGGGTCCCGCCAGAGCCAAACGACTGGTGGCCGGGGCCGAACGGGTAAGCGCCACCACTTTGCTGGACTGGGGAATCTTGGATCATTTGACATCAGATGAGGAACTGATGCCCAAAGCCGAGGAAATGGCGGCCATCTACGCGGCCAAGCCCCCTATCGCCGCACAAATGATCAAGCAATCCACCAACCAATTGGCCTACGCCTTGGGAGCTGCGGTGATGCATATGGATGCGGACCAAAATCTACTATCCGCCGCCACCGAAGATCGAAAAATCGCCATTGCCGCCAAGCAGGGCGGTGAAAGCGGCGAATTTATTGGCAACTGATCTGCCCTGGGGTTTTTATCCCTGGGACTTCCAGCGCAGTATCAGCCTACCGGATTCCACCACCAAGTCTGGCACCTGACCCAACTGACAATGGCTGCCACTGATACAGGCTCCGGTTTTGACATCAAAAACGTAACCATGCCAGGGACAGCGAACCGTGCCGTTCACCAATGGCTCATGATCCAGGGGCCCGAGTTGGTGGGGACATTGGGCTGGATAAACCACCCAGCCCGCTGCTTCTTTTACTGCTTCTTTTACCGCTTCTTTTGTTGCTTTTGGGGCATTCTCATCTGCCAACGAATTAACCACAAAGCTACGACCGGACAGAGTTATCGTTACCGGTAGCGACAAGGTTTCGATGGGACCCAGGTCTACTTCTTCGGCATAATTGATACCGTCCAGCCGGCGATCTAGCTGGCGCTGACGCTCGGCCATCATGGCCACATCCTCGTCATACAATAGCTCATAAGCCCGGGCATAGGCCATGCCCACCTTTTCTCGCGCGACCGAGGGCACGCCGGGCACAAAAAAGTCCACGACAATATCCAGAACCCGATCTGACACCTCGAAAACGTGGGTCCAAATTTCGGCGCCTGCATTGGGGCCTTCCAGATTCCGGGTAATCCAACGCCGAGCGTCTCGATCTAGCCGCAGCTCTAACACGCTGCTGGAAGCATCGACACCTTGGCCCGACACCACCGTAGCTCGCCACCCCCAGGCGCCGGAGCTGTAACATTGAATATCGCTGAAACTGCTGCTGTGCTGATGCGGAAGATGCTGCCAATCCAGGGCATTTTCATACATACGATCAAGGCTCACCGGCAGGCGGCGGCGATAGCTGCCCACGTGATCTAGTTTCGATGCTTCGGTGGCGCTGACAAATTCGTATTTCAATTCCCGCTCCTGAGCTTAGACGGTGTCAGTTGGATGCCTGCTCCATCTGAGCGATTTCAAAACTCAGGGACTGGCCGTCCACTTCGGATTGCACCGCCTGGGCCGTCGTCGCCGCGTCCAGCTGTAGGGTTAGGGTTTCGCCCATGATGTAGTCACGGTGCTCGTCAATGGCTTGAGCCAACTCACCCTCGGCTTGGTAAATCACGCGGATTCGGTCACTGACCGAGTAGCCCCGTTCTTTACGTTCACGCTGAATACGATTCACCACTTCTCGACCATAACCGCTACGAATCAGCTCCGGTGAGAGCTGACAGTCCAAATCGATGCTGATCTGACTGTTTGAAATGGTGTTGGTGCCGGCCTTGGCCTGCTGCTGAATTTCAATCTCTTCGCTGCTGAAGACTTCCGTTTCGCCATCTGCAGTCAAGGCCAAATCGCCCTGGCTTTGCAGGGTGGCGATTTGTACCTCTGACAGCTTGCCGATTTGCTGGCCAAACGCCTTCATGCGCTTGCCCAAACGCTTGCCCAACAACGGAAAATTCGGCTTCGCCTGCAGATCAATGTAGGCGGCCTCATCAGTGCTGTAGTGAATATCGAGGACGTTGAGCTCCTCCCGAAGGTAGCTCTCCAAAGAGCGCATGTCGTTCAACAACCCCTCATCCCGATGGATGATGGTGAGCTTCGCCAACGGCGTGCGCAGCCCAATCTTGACCTCTTCACGCTTCTGCCGACCCAGCAAAATAACCTGCTGCATACGATCCACCGCCACCTCAAGGTTAGGGCGAATCAGCTCAGGCTGGGCTACCGGATAGTCGCACAAGTGGACAGAAGCCGGGGTGGCTGGACGGTCCGCCAGCGCCTCTAACTGCTGATACAAATGCTCAGACAAAAACGGTGCAAAGGGTGCCATCAACTTGGACAGTTCGGACAGCACCTCATACAACGTGCTGTAAGCCGCAATCTTATCTGGGGTGATGTCCTCGCCCCAAAAACGCCCACGGTTCAAGCGAATGTACCAGTTGGTCAGGTCTTCGATGAATGCGAACAGCGCTGGCACCACGGTATACAGTCGATAGGCCTCCATCTCACTCGCCACGGTGCTTTTCAAACTCTGCAGTCGTGAGATCAGCCATTGATCCAGCACGTTGTCACCGGCGTGCGTGCCTTTATCCGGGGACCACCGATCGATGGCGGCATAGGTGCGCAAAAAGGAAAACGCGTTGTACCAAGGCAGCAAAGCTCGACGCACCATGTCTTTCACGCCTGCGTCGGCAAATCGTTGTTCTTCGCCCCGCACCAAACCGGAATTGATGGCGTAGAGCCTGAGGGCATCGGCACCGTAGGTCTCCATCAACTCATCCGGTGGCGTGTAGTTACGCAGGCTCTTGGACATCTTCTTGCCGTCTTCGGCCATGACCATGCCGTTGACGATGACATTACGAAACGCCGGTTTATCGAAAAGCGCCGCTCCAAGCACCGTCAGGGTATAGAACCAACCACGGGTCTGATCCAAGCCCTCGGCAATAAACTCAGCGGGAAATCCCGCCTCGAACACCTCTTGGTTTTCAAATGGGTAATGCAGCTGGGCATAGGGCATGGAGCCGGACTCGAACCAACAATCCAGCACCTCCTCGATACGCCGGTAGGTGCCTTCTTCACCGTCGACGCTAAATGCCAAACCGTCCACATGCTCTCGGTGCAGGTCATCCACCCGCACACCGGTGTATTGCTCCAGCTCATCAATGGAACCTATGCACAAGGCATTGCCAGTGACGTCGTTAATCCAAACCGGTAGCGGCGTTCCCCAAACCCGATTGCGCGAAATCGCCCAATCAATGGCGCCGTCCAGCCAGTTCCCAAAACGGCCTTCCTTAACATGCTCGGGCACCCAGTTAATGCCCGCATTGGCCTGAATCAACTTATCTTTGAAGTCCGTGACCCTCACATACCAAGAGGGAATCGCCCGGTAAATCAGCGGTGTGTTGGATCGATAGCAATAGGGATAACTGTGTTGAATGACTTCTTGCTTATACAAACTGCCATCGTTTTTCAGCTTGGCGATGATGGCTTTGTCTGCATCTTTGACGTGCTGGCCAGCGTAATCTGGAACCTCGTCGGTAAATTCCCCGAACAAGGTCACCGGACACACCAGTGCCTCAATGCCATTGGCTTTCAAAACCCGATTATCGTCTTCACCAAATGCCGGGGCTTGGTGCACCAGTCCGGTACCGCTGTCGGTGGTGACGTAGTCGTCACTAACCACCACAAAGGCGCCCAGATCAACCTGATCGACAAAATAAGGAAACAAAGGCTCGTAGCTTTTGCCCACCAAGTCACTGCCTTTAACGGACTTAATCACCGTGGCTTGCTCACCCAAATAGTGGGGCACCCGAGCAGCCGCCATATAAAACTTGCGCTCTCCGTCCTGCACCAGTTGATAGTCAATGTCCGCGCCCACGCATACCGCGAGGTTCGACGGCAGGGTCCAGGGCGTGGTGGTCCAGATTGCTAGATGGGCATCCTCGTCTTTGAGTTTCAGCAGCACCGTGACCGCCGGGTCTTGGACATCCTGATAATTCGAGGTGGCTTCAAAGTTGGCTAGCGGCGTGCCTAATGCGGTGGATAGGGGCACGACTTTTACACCCTGATAGATCAGCCCTTTGTCCCACAGTGCTTTGAACACCCACCAGACCGACTCCATATACCAGGTGTCCATGGTCTTGTAGTCGTCGTCGAAATCGATCCAACGGCCAATGCGGGTCACGGTATGGCGCCACTGTTTGACGTAGCGCTGTACGATGCCTCGGCACTCATCGTTGTAGCCCGCGACACCCAACTTAGCCACGGCCTCTTGAGCTGACATACCCAACTGCTTGTCGATTTCGTGCTCAATGGGCAGGCCATGACAGTCCCAGCCGAAGCGTCGCATGACGTATCGACCCTTCATGGTCCAATAGCGCGGCACGATGTCTTTAATCGTACTGGCGACCAAATGTCCGTGGTGAGGCAGCCCCGTGGCAAAGGGAGGGCCGTCGTAAAAAATGAAGGGTTGCTTGCCCTTGGTGTTTTCCAGCGACTGTTTAAACGCATCGGTTTCCTCCCATAGCTTGAGGATTTCGTGCTCCATCTGAACGAAGGAAAAAGCGCTGGATTCTGGTGTGTCTGACATACCGGACTATCTGCTGGGAAAAACGGCGCTATAGTACCTGCTTTGCTTGGCAGATGCCGAATCCTGCGGGGCAAGGAATGACGATGAATCGGTTTTTTTGACAGGGAGAGACATATGGATCTGAAGGGCATGCAGCTTGGAGCGGTATTTCCGCATAACGAAATTGGCACCGATCCGCAGGACATCAAAGACTTCGCTCAGGGCGTTGAGGCGCTGGGCATCAGCCATCTGCTGATCTATGACCACGTGCTGGGCGCTGATCCGGACCGGGACGGCGGCTTTCGCGGTGCCTACGACAAAGATGTGGCATTCCACGAGCCGCTAACCACCTTTGCCTTTATCGCTGCGGTCACCGAGCGTCTCGAGATGATCACCACCATTATGATCTTGCCCCAACGGCAGACGGTGCTAGCCGCCAAACAAGCCGCCCAAGTTGCGCTACTGTCTAACAATCGATTTAAGCTGGGCATCGGCGTGGGCTGGAACGAAGTGGAATACGTGGGGCTGAACGAGAATTTCAACAATCGCGGCAAGCGCCAAAGCGAGCAAGTAGACCTTATGCGGCGGCTGTGGAAAGAAGACTCACTGGATTATCACGGCGAGTTCCACCGCATCGATAAAGCCAGCATCAAACCTCGCCCCAGTAAGGACATTCCGATTTGGTTTGGAGGCTCAGCTCCGGCACTACTGGACCGTTGCGCCAAACTAGGGGACGGCTGGATCCCACTGATGGGGGCCAACGAAAAAGCCCAGGCCTGTATCGATCGCATCAAGAGCGGCCGAGAGGCTTTGGGCAAAAGCATGGAAGGGTTCGGCATACAGGCCCAAGCGCAATACGCTGGAGGCTCTCCTGAACGCTGGGTTAAGCATGCCAAGGCCTGGCAAGACATGGGTTGCACCCATCTCGCCATCGCCACCCATAACGCCGGGGAAACCAACGTCGACGGGCACCTAGCTCGTATTGCCGAATATCAGCGCGCTCTAGCGGACTGAAATCCCGGCGGCAAACCTCTTAAGCGGCGGGATGCAGCGCCATCAGTGCATCCAGCCGCTGCTCTAGTTTGAGCAAGTTACCCGCAAACACAGGCACCACCAGCTGGTCCGCTCCAGCCTTGGCGTACTCGGCTAGTGTCTGCTCGGTCACCGGATGTCGATTGGGACCAACAATCACCTGAATCTCACTACGACTGCGCCCCCAGGCCGTCATCGCCGCATCAAGACTGTGCAGCCGTTGTACCACATCTTCCGGCCTAAGGTCATAGCCATACCAGCCGTCTCCCAGCTTGCCCACCCGCCCCATGGCCCCAGCCGATTCACCCCCCACGATGATGGGCGGATGAGGCCGCTGGACAGGCTTTGGATTGAAGTGACACGGCTTGAGGGTCAGGGTTTGTCCGGTGAATTCACTAATGCCCTCAGACCAAAGCGCTTTCATGGCCAGCAGGTATTCCTCGGTGCGCGAACCGCGAGTACTGAAATCCATACCCAGATTTTCGAACTCCTCTTTTAACCAACCAATGCCGATACCAAAGTCCACACGCCCGCCAGACAGGTAATCCAGATCTGCCACCATTTTGGCGGTATAGACCGGTTGACGCTGAGGGACTAGGCAGATGCCTGTGCCCAATCGTACCCGTTGAGTATGGGCCGCGATGAAGGTCAGGGCTGAAAACGGATCCAGCAAGCCCTCTGGATCACCAGGCATGCGCCCGTTCTCAGAATAGGGATAGGTAGAGGCGTAATCGGGAAAAAACAGCACATGTTCCGGCACCCATATGCCGTAAACCCCCTTGGCCTCAGCCATCTGCACGGCATCCCGGATAAATCCGGGCTCGGTACGTTCATTAAAGGCCATGGCCACGCTGATTTTCATTTTTGTCTCCCCTTCTCTACCTGTCTTTGCCTGTGCTTGCCTGTGCTTACCTGTGCTTACCTGCTTGCCTGAGATTCATCATCACCGGAACGGATCTGCTTCTCTCCTGCACCGGTCATTGCCAGGCTAACGGCATCCACAAGAGAACTGTTGCTTCCGGCTTCATCTGTTTTTGCCCACCCACATTTAAAGCGTGCAGCTCAGCGCTGAGATTGGGCGCCGGCAAGAATAAAATCCGCGGCCAGCTGAGGGTCTTGCATTGGAATAAAGTGGGTAAGCTCCGGCAAAAAGACGTCTTGTCCTCGAGGGAATTTGGACGCCAATTCGGGCCAGGTGGGTGACGATGAGAAATCCATTTGCTGGCTGTTGGGTTCTCTCGGCTTTGCGCGCAAAACCACCACAGGCACGTCAACCGTCGGAATCAGTTTGTAGACGTTGGCATCAAAAGCGCCCATGTAGATCGAAGCTTCCACGTAGCCGGGACAGGCCAGCTCAAAACCTTCTCCCGTTGTCGAGGGCAGTAAGCCATGACGGCAGTAATCCTCGAACACCTCGGGCTGCCAAAGTTGATAGGGCATACGATCTCGATAACGTTCCAACATCGACTCAATGGACTCGAAGTGCCCGCGACGCTTGGCGATAGGATGATCTGACACCGACGCAAACTGCTGATGGTCCCGTTCTGATTGCAGCTCCGGGGCGAAGATGACTGGATCCACCAACACCAAATGCTTGAAATGATCCGAGTTGTGGCCGGCAACATGGGTCACACAGTAACCGCCCATGGAATGCCCCACGCCGATGGCGTCTTTCAGCTCCAGAGCCAGGCATACCCGTCGCAAGTCCTCGCCATATTGAGCCCAGCTAAAGGGTTCCGCGTTTTCCGACCGACCGTGGCCGCGCATGTCCACCGCAAAGATATGCCAGTCCGCAGGCAGCTTGGCGACCACTTGATCCCAACAGCGCCCATGAAAACCCGTCGCATGGACGAGCAACGCTTGCTGACCGCCGGGCTGCCCCCATTCAAAGACGCTTAAGCTGACATCAGAAAATTCCAGTGTGTGTTGTTTGGGTTCTTGCATGTTGCTCCCGTTACCCTTCTCTTGCTGGGTCAGACCCTGATAGAAACGATAAAGTATGACAAGACTTGTAGCCGGTAGGTGAACGTGGCAAGTCAGGTTAGACTGAGGCCAACGAAAAACACCCGTGACAGCCCGCTATGACTCAGTCTTCTCCCTTACGCGCCGAAGTGGTCTCCTTCGATTCTGAGCCCCTGATTTTAGTGACCGCTGATGACGAGATCGTTGGAGAGCTCAACAAGGCGGACTGCCATCGCCCCGGCGGCATGCTGCACCGTGCGTTTTCGCTTTTTATCTTCAACTCTCAACATCAACTTTTAATGCACAAGCGAGCTGATAACAAAACGCTATGGGGCGGCTACTGGTCAAACTCCTGCTGCTCGCACCCCCGGGTTGGCGAACAACTGGAAGATGCGGTGGCGCGCCGCTGCCAAGAAGAACTCGGGTTTTCGACCCCCATGCAATTTGTTTATAAATTCGAGTACACAGCCCACTTTCAAGACTTGGGTACCGAGCACGAGCTGTGCTCAGTTTTTGTTGGCCATTTTGATGGTAAAGTCGACATCAACAGCGAAGAAATCAGCGACTATCGCTGGGTCGATCCAGCTCAGGTCTCGAACATGCTGCAGGATGAACAGACACCCACAACGCCTTGGTTCGCCATGGAATGGGAGCAACTGCAAAAACGGGGCATCGTCTAAGCCCCCGCCCTCAACTCCTTGTTACACAGCGAACCAGGCCGCTGGGACCAAGCCCCTGCTAATTCTTCATCGCACTCGGCTTCACGCTGGGCCCGGCAACTTGGGTGTGTCGGTCGAACCACTGATCCGCGCTTTCGCTCAGCCTGGCCCGAATGCCGCGTTTGATCTTCGCCGTCGTGCCCGTGGGAAAACCGGCCATGCGCTTGGCCAAGTCCGTCGCCGCTACCAGCACTTGATCGTCGGCAACGCATTGCGTCGCCAAGCCTAAGCGCAACAAGTCGGCCCCTTTGACCCGATCACCGACCAAGGTAAGTTGGGCGATGACCGCCTCACTGTGACGCAAATTCAGCCAGGCCATGTTGTATGGCGCAGCCATACCAATTTGCACTTCGCCAACCTGTAAAAAAGCTCCCTCTCCCACCACCAAGTAATCGCAGGCAATGGCCAGAGCAGCGCCGCCATTGATGGCGTAGCGTTCCAACGCCCCAATAATGGGCGTGGCACATTCGAACATCGAGCGATGGGCGGATCGCCAAATGTTCTGAAAGTCGGGCAACCAAGCAGGCTCCGGTGAGTCGTTAAAGGCGGCCAAATCCAGGCCAGAACAAAAGCTGCCACCAGCGCCTCGAAGCACAATGGCCTGAACCTCCTCATCGGCGTCCAATAGCGACAGACCCTGAGCCAGCCCTTCACCTAGGGGGCCCACAATGGCGTTCTTCCGCTGGGGCCGATTTAAGATAATTTCACCCCAACCCGCACCCTCACCTTCCAAGTGCTTGTTGACCCAAACGTCCTCTATCCCCTGTAGCAAATTTTCCATACTCACCCCCGCTAAAACAGCATCAATATACCAAGGACCAACAAGGCCATACCAAAGACTTCCCGTCGGGACACGCGCTCATGCAGCAGCCAAATCGACGTGATCAGCGTAAAGAGTAGCTCGATTTGGCCCAAGGCTCGAACCATGGCGGCATTGTGTAGCGCCATGGCGATAAACCAACAGACCGAGGCCAACATCGCGATCAAGCCGACCAGCAGGGCTGGCCGCCAGCGCGCCGCGACTCGCGTCAACTGGCCCGGTTCAACCACGCCCAAATAGACGCCCATCAACCCACTCTGTAGCGTCACCGCAACCGCCAGGGTCAGACCTGCAGAAGCGACGGTTTGAATCAGCGGCGCACTGGTTGTCGCCGACAGGTCACCCAGCAAGGCCAAGCTTGCGCCTCGGTAACAAATGGAACAAAACGCTAGGGACGTCCCCGCCAGCAAACCAAACCACACTGCCCGATCGCTGCGCACGAGATCCTTCGGGCGAATATTTCCCGACAGCAAAAAAACCCCAAACAAACTCACGGCAATGCCGCCAAAGGCCATCAAGCTCACGCCCTCACCCAGGATCAGCAAACCGAGGAGCACCGCTTGCACCGCCTCGGTTTTGCTCAACGCCGTGCCCAGAGCGAAGTGGGAGCCGCTGACCGCCGCAACCAATGCCGAGGTAGCCACCATCTGGGCCAAGGCGCCACCGATAACAAAGAGCCAAAATTCTGGGTTCAGGGTAGGCCAGGTCTGTAGCTGTGTTAGCTGACCAAAGCCCCAGAGAAAGAACCAGGCAAAGGGCAAGGCAAACAAAAAGCGTACATAGGCTGCGCCGTTAACCGATAAATCCGCGGTCAAACGTCGCTGCAACAGCGAACGCAGATTTTGCAAAAACGCACCGGCAACAGTGAGTACCACCCAGGCGCTCATGAAGCAGAGACACCCTGATGCGAAACCCGATGGAAGCGATAGGCCAAAGCCGCGGAAGCAAAGACGAGACCCGCTGCCAGACCCGACCAGTAGCCGTGCACACCAAAATCCAGCTGAGCAAAAAAGCCAAAGCCGAAGACCCAGGCGATGGGAAAGCCCAGTAACCAATAGCAGCAAAAGGCAATCCCAAAGGGCACAGCGGTGTCCTTAAAGCCCCGCAGTGCCCCCATGGCGCTGACCTGAACGCCATCAAAAATCAGGAAGCAGGCGACGATGCCCAGCAAACTGCTGGCGATAGCAACCACCTGCATTTGTTCGGTATAGAGCTCGATTAACCAAGTACCGGCCAGCAGGAGCAGCACGATACAG
>JAYOSS010000031.1:5958-20032 GCA_038139355.1 Gammaproteobacteria bacterium | reverse complement strand
CAACGCTAATGTGCACCGAGCCGCTCATGAGTTGGCGGAGGAAGCCACCGCATTGATGGAGGACGCTCGAACCAAGGGCCAGCGGTTTGTAAACGCGGCAAACCGGGAAGAAATCATTTTCACCCGAGGCACCACTGAGGGCATCAACCTGATTGCCCAAGGGCTGACCGGGCGCATCCAACCTGGCCAGGACATTGTGATAAGCGAGCTGGAACATCACTCCAACATCGTGCCCTGGCAGCTGTTGGCGCAGCGCACTGGCGCCAACATCAAAGCCATCGACATTCTCGAAACCGGCGACTTGGATCTGGCAGATGCCGCCAACAAGATCACGGCGAACACCGCTTTGCTGGCCATTACCCACGTATCCAACGGCTTAGGCACCATTAATCCGGTAGCCGACTTAGTGAAACAAGCCAAAGCTGTCGAGGCACTAACGCTCATCGATGGCGCCCAGGCGGTGCTGCATGCGGATATCGATGTACAGGCTCTAGACTGTGACTTCTATGCCTTTTCTGGCCATAAGATGTTCGGTCCCACTGGCATCGGCCTGCTATACGGTCGGCTGGCCCTGTTGAATGAGCTGCCGCCTTGGCAAGGTGGCGGCGAAATGATCGAAAGCGTCAGCATCCAAAACAGCACCTATCAGCAAGCTCCCTATCGTTTCGAGGCCGGCACACCCAATATCGCCGGCGCCGTGGGCTTGGGCGCGGCACTGGACTACCTTTCAGAGCTGCCCATGCAACAGCTCATCGACGGCGAGGCCGCTTTAGTCAAACGAGCTCTGGCTGGACTCAAGCAGATCCCAGGATTGCGCGTTATTGGCGAACCTAAGCACCATGCCTCGGTGATTTCATTTTTACTGGATGGCGGCCACCCCAACGACGTGGGCACCCTGCTGGACCAACAAGGCATCGCCGTGCGCGCGGGTCACCACTGCAACATGCCTTTGATGTCTCGCTTGGACATACCGGGCACGGTTCGCGCATCGTTCAGCCTTTACAATAACGACGAGGACGTGGACGCGTTAATCGCCGGTGTAGAAAAAGCCGCCACTTTTCTTTAAAAACCTCCCAAGACCGCCTCAAACAGAATCCAACAGGAAATTCACAGCCATGAGCACGCCACAAATTACGGTATCTCAGCGAGCCCAAGCACATATACGCGATCAAGTCGCGCAAACCCGAAGCAAGTTTTTGCGCCTGGGTGTGAAAGAAAGCGGCTGCAACGGCTTCATGTACACCCTGGATTTTCTGGAAGCAGCACAAGCCAATGATCACCTGCTGCCGGTAAGCAGCGGCGTTACCGTTTGCGTAAAAGACCAAGATCTTGCTCTAGTGGACGGCACAGAAATCGACATGGTTACCCAAGGCCTCAACTCTGCCCTGGTGTTCAAAAACTCCAAGGCCGCCAGCTATTGTGGCTGCGGCGAAAGCTTTGCCTTAGTCGAGAGCCAAGATGGTGCCAACGACACAGATTTGGCCGACGATCTAGCCGTCGACGCGACCCAGTCTAACTAAACGTGGAACGCCGTATCGTATCCACCGTCCGGGACTGCCCTAGCAGACTGGTACCCACCGGGGATCCCATTACCATTCCGGCGGGATCCTTCGTGACGCTAACCCAAACCTTGGGTGGCAGCTTTACCGTCATCGTGAACGGCAACATGGCGCGCATTGCCGGTGCTGACGCCGATGCCATTGGCCTGACCGTGGAACCACTGACCTTCCCAGACAGCGAGCTTGCCGGCGGCGTCGATGAAGCCCATGTCTGGCATGCTCTGAGTTCTGTCTATGACCCAGAAATTCCGGTGAACATTGCCGACCTAGGATTGATCTACGCGGTGGCCATCGAAGCTAACGCAGTCACCATCGACATGACCCTGACCGCACCGGGCTGCGGCATGGGCCCTGTGCTGGTGGAAGAAGTCAAAGACCGAGTCAGACAGGTACCCAACTTGACTGACGTTGAGGTGCGTTTGGTTTTTGATCCGCCCTGGTCCAGAGAAATGATGAGCGAAGAAGCCCAACTTGAACTGGGGGTATTCTAAAAATGGGTCAGGCCATGCCTCTAAATGAACTGCTGGAAACCTTTTCGTTTTTCGATGATTGGGAGGACAAGTACCGGTTCATCATCGATTTAGGCAAAGAGCTTCCAGAATTCCCGGAAGCAGACAAAACGGAAGCCCACTTAATTCGCGGCTGTCAAAGTCAGGTGTGGCTGACTTGGACGTCCAATGAAAACCAGCTGCACTTTCGCATGGACAGTGACGCTCATATCGTGCGCGGCCTCATCGCGGTGGTTTTAATCATCATCCAAGGCCGATCCGCCTCGGAGCTTTGTGATCTCGACATTGAAAGCACCTTTGGGGAACTGGATCTACTAGCCCACTTATCCGTAACCCGGGGCAATGGCCTCAGAGCCATGGTGGCTCGCATCAAGGAAGTCGCCGCTCTCGCTCGCTAAAGCGCCCGGTCAGTGGCTGCCGACTATTTAAGAGCCAAATAGCGCTGCCAATCGGCTGGCCGATCCACGTCCCAACGTGGGTCCAGCAGAGCTACGGTCAATCCAGCCACGTTAGCTTTGGCAACGGTTTGCTGCAGCACCCGGTCACTACCCCAGTCCACATCAGTAAACAGCGTTTTATAAACCTCGGTTAACGCTGGCGTGTTGCTGATCCCAATCAGCACGTAACCGCCATCCTCGGCGGGCCCCAAAACCACATCCGCTTCGGTCAGAGCGGTTTTAGCGGCGCGGATATATGCCGCGTTCATCTCGGGACAATCCGAACCGATCAATATTGCCTGCTCGGCACCGGCTTCCAGAGACGATTCCAGAGCATGTGCCATGCGTTGACCCAAATCTCCATTGGCTTGGAGCTGGCTTGATAGCCCGTATTCATCGGCCCATGCCCCAAGGGTGGGATGCGTCGACGCTCCCCAAAGACAGACCGTAAACGCAGATGTCTCTGACGCTAGGGGCCTCACTTCGGCGAGCACTCTACGTACCAATTCTTCGTGGGCCTGTGCCGCGCCTTCCTCTCCCAACAACGGAATCAGTCGGGTTTTGCTGTCACCGGCTACCGGCGCCTTAGCAAAAATGATCAGCGCCGTAGCAACCACGGCGCTCATCGGTTATCACCATAGTACTGATCGTAGAGTTGATCTGCGGATACGCCACGAAAATAACGGTAGCGCCAGCGCCACATGGCGAAGATCGTGGCGCAAAAACCGTCACGATCCCAGCGCTGTCCGCTACTAACGATGCGTACACGGGGCGCCAGAAAGCGCCCACGCCGACGCAACCGGGCACTGACTTCAATATCTTCCATGAGCTTTTGTTCAGGAAACCCACCGATATCCGCCAGCAGCTGACGATGAAAAAACATGCCCTGATCACCAGTACAAATCCGGCTCCACCGGGATCGTAAGTTCATGGCCCGGGCAACCCACTTCAGGCCCGGGTGTTGACCCTGCAAACTCACATCAAAGCGGCCCCATGCAGGCTCGCTCTGGTTCGCCAAATCGAGAAGAAAAGCCAATGCTTCGTCGATCTGGGTGCTATCTGCGTGCAGCACCCAAACCCAATCCGCTTTCGCCATGGCGATACCGGCAGCGATTTGCCCGCCTCTGGAAGGTGGCGCCTGAATACTGTGCACGCCCAAGCTGGCGATTTGCTCCCTCAAATTCACCCCAGCCCCTGTCTCGCTCTTGGAGGATGCGCCCACCAAAATAATCTGGCAGGGATAGCTCGCCAGACTTTGTAACAGCGGTAACAAAGCGGCATCGGGATTTTTCACTGGGATAATCACCGACAGGCTAGCACTGGAATCCGGGCATTGAGTCATATCGGGCTGCGCCGAGAAAGTTGGCCGTAGCCTACAACAAAGTGTCCACTCAGGTGTTCAACACAGCCAGTGGTCTTCGTTTTTCAGGAGATTCCCGCTGAAATGTCCGGCGAGTTTTCTCGGCAGCATTTGCACTGGGTGCCTTCGCAAAACCCCAACGACACTGTAGAGTTTCGGGTTTTGGGGAGAAAAGAATGTACGACGAATACAAGGCAGCTTGGGCCCAGCTAACGGCCCCCGGCGCCGACTTTGAGATTGCCACCGTAAACGTTCGCGGTGTGGATATTCGCACTTACGCCAACGCGCCAGCGAATCTTCGGGATGTTTGGCTGAGCACCCAAGCCTTTGCGGACCGAGACTATCTTGTCTATGAAGGCGAGCGTTTAACCTATGCTCAGACCCATCAGCGCGTCGCGTCTTTGGCTAACTGGTTGATTCAACAAGGCGTCAAGCCTGGCGACCGGGTGGCCATTGCCATGCGTAACTATCCCGAATGGCTTCAGGCTTACTGGGCAACGCTATCCGTTGGCGCCGCCGTGGTCGGCATGAACGCCTGGTGGATTGGCCCTGAAATGCTTTACGCCCTACAGGACTCCACACCCAAGGTGATGATTTTAGACAAAGAGCGGCTGGATCAACTGGGCGAACACCGCGCCGAGGTCCAGGACATCGCCCTGGTCGGGGTGCGGTTCCCAGAACCCGAACCCGGCGTCACTCCTTGGACTGACGTTGTGAGCGGGAGCGAAGCGCTGCCCATGATCGATATCGATACCGATAGCGATGCCTGCATCTTTTACACCTCAGGAACCACCGGACGCCCCAAGGGCGCGCAATTGACCCATCGAGGCTGCGTCAGCAACATTTTTAGCATGTTGTTTTCTGCTGGGCTGCAGCGCCTGCTGGCCATTCAAAAAGGCCTGGTCAACCCGGACGACGAGCCACCGATAGGATGCTCACTGCTCACCACCCCACTCTTTCATGTCACCGCGAATAACTGTGCGGCCCACGGCACCACGATGGGCGGTGGCAAATTGATTCACATGTATAAGTGGGACGCCGGAGAAGCTCTGAAACTGATTGAGCAAGAACGCATTACCGCGGTTAGCGGCGTGCCGGTGATGGCGCGTGAAATCATTTCCCACCCTGACTTCGCAACCACGGACACCTCGAGCCTAATGACTCTGGGTGGCGGCGGCGCCCAACTGCAGCCAGATTTGGTGGGCAAGATCGATCAACAGGTGGCAACAGCTCGGCCCAATACCGGCTACGGCATGACCGAAACCTGCGGCATTATCACGTCCATCAGTGGTGATCATTTTGTCGACAAGCCCGCCAGTTGCGGACCTGCCATGCCTGCTTATGAAGCCAAAATCGTCAACCCTGACACCGGCGAAGAAATGCCCAATGGCGAACCCGGAGAGCTTTGGGTGCGCGGCGCCCACGTAATTCGCGGCTATTTGAACCGTGAAGAAGCGACTGCCGAAACCATCGTTGATGGCTGGCTGCGCACCGGCGACATGGCGCGTAAGGACGACGATGACTTTCTCTTCATCGTTGATCGCATCAAAGACATGGTACTGCGCGGCGGCGAGAACATTTATTGCGCCGAAGTAGAAAGCGCCATTTTTGATCACGTTGATGTTGCCGAATGCACGGTCTTTGGCGTGCCCGATGACCGACTGGGCGAAGAGGTTGGTATTGCGGTGTTCTTGAAGAGCGGCGCTACTGCCTCCGCTGATGAGCTACGCGAGCACTGCGCCAGCAAGCTAGCGAAGTTTAAAGTCCCCAGATACTTCTGGTTTGTCAAAGAAGCACTGCCGCGCAACGCTTCCGGTAAATTCCTGAAACGAGAGCTGCGTGAATCGTTGAAGATCGACGACGCCTGCTAACGTCGATAGCACCTTGGGCCGCTATCTGGCGGCCCTAGCGACACTCCCAAACGTCATGGAACCAAGGGGGTAGCCGTCTAGCCCTAGGCAAACAAATCGCCGTGGGCCTCGCGCAGCAGGTTTTTTTGCACCTTACCCATGGTATTGCGGGGTAATTCGGTGACGTTTACCACCTGCTTAGGCTGCTTAAAGCGGGCCAAACGCTCACCCAGAGCTGAGTCGATAGCCGCTAAGGACACTTCAGCACCTACCGGCACCACCACGGCCACCACTGCTTCGCCAAAATCCGGATGCGGCACACCGATCACTGCAGATTCGCTAATCTCAGGCATTTCATCTAGGGCCAGCTCCACCTCCTTGGGATAGACGTTGTAACCGCCGGATATCACCAAGTCTTTGGAGCGTCCAACAATGCTTAGCCGGCCATCCTCGGCCATCACGCCCAAGTCACCAGTTATGAAAAACCCGTCAGCACGAATTTCCTCAGCGGTCTTTTCCGGCATTCGCCAATAACCCTGAAATACATTGGGACCTGCCACCTCAATCATGCCAACCGTCCCCGGAGGCAGCGCGTTACCCGATTCATCGGCCACTCGAACTTGCTGATTCGGCAAGGGGTAACCCACGGTTCCGGCCAAGCGCTGACCCTGCAGCGGGTTACTGGTATTAATGATCGTCTCACTCATGCCATAGCGCTCAAGAATGCGATGGCCAGTGCGCTCTTCCCATTCGGCAAAGGTCTGCTCGGTCAATGGCGCAGAGCCACAGATGAAGACTCGCATATGCGCTACAGCATCCACATTTAATCCAGAGTGCGTCAGCAAACGGGTGTAAAAAGTGGGCACGCCCATCATTACCGTCGCCTCTGGCAGCCTGGCCATGACTTGATCCGCGTCAAATTTTTCCATAAAAATCATGGGCGTAGCGTTCAGCAACGCACAATGACTGGCGATAAACAAACCGTGTACATGAAATATTGGCAAGGCGTTAAGCAGCACATCCGTTGCAGCCCACCCCCACTGCTGATTTAACGAACGGGCATTGGACTCTAGGTTGCCGTGACTCAGCATGGCCCCCTTTGAGCGCCCCGTCGTACCCGAGGTATATAAAATCGCAGCTAGATCATCGGTTTGCCGAGGCACTGTCCCAGAGGGTTCAGCAACCACAGTCACCGGAGTTGCGAATTCCAGCATGCGTTGATCATTACCCAAGAGCAGTTTTGCGCTGGGTACGTCTTGCCGTAACGCGTCACCAACATACAAAACCGGCTCGGCGTCAGAAACAAAATAGTCCAGTTCAGCGGCGGTGTAAGCGGTATTTAGCGGCACGTAAACCAAACCCTGACGCAGACAAGCCAGATACAGCGCCAAATTCTCAGGTGATTTGGTTAGTTGCACCATGACGCGATCGCCAGGGCTGACACCGAAGGCCTGGAGCTCACTGGCAGCTTGCAGCACTTTTGCCTGCAGATCCCCATAGCTCCAATCCGGTTGGCCATCCAGCAACAAGGCGGGGGCTTCAAGCTTGCGCTGAAAATTAGCCTCTAACGCACCATAAAAATTACTCATATCGAAACTCCACTAAATCTGGGCCACCGCGTCGGTATCACAGGCATTCAAAAGCGTTACAGGTTAGCAAAGTCACAAGGACTGGGTTAGTGTTTGGCCGTTACTCACCGCCACACCACGAGAACCATGACGTCGCAACAACCCTTCACCGTCGCCAAATTATCTAGGGGCTTTGACGCCACCGTGACTCTGCCCGGCAGCAAGTCTATCGCTCTGCGTCAGCTCGCCATCAGCGCCTTGGTGGAAGGCGTCAGTCATGTACAGGGCATACCGCAATGCGATGACACCGATGCCATGATCGAGTGTCTACAAGCCCTGGGCGTCGCCATAGAGACAACCGAACGCGGGCTGAAAATAACAGGACCCATGGACTTCGGAGATCGCCCGGTCACTATCGATGCACGGATGAGCGGGGCCTCTACTCGGCTGTTGATCGCTCTGGCGGCGCTGCGCCAGGGCGTGACCTGCATCGATGGTCATGCCTCCCTACGAGCGCGTACCAACCAGCCGCTGTTTGACGTACTCAGTGAACACGGCTGTCAAATAACCAACGACGGCAGCGGTTTACCAGTAGCGATTCAAGGTCCCATGCGAGGCGAAAAAGCGCTGGTCATCGACGGCTCTTTATCCAGTCAATACATCACCGCCCTGATGGTTATCGCTCCGATCTTGGCGAAAAACCAGGGAGCTCAAGAACAGCACATCATCATTCAAGGCGATTTGGTTTCCCGGCCGTATTTAGACATTACGCTTAACGAGATGCGCAAAAGAGCCGTCACCGGATACTGGGCGCAAAGCAGCCGGCTGAGCATCCCGGCCCAAACCTATCAGGGCGGTGACTATCTGGTGGAAGGCGACGCCTCAGCGGCTAGCTACTTCAGCGCCCTGGCCACACTGCATGGAGGCTCGGTAACGCTGACGAATTTGGACGCCTCCAGTGTTCAGGGCGATTATGCCTTTGGTGAGGTTATGGAAGCGTTGGGTGCTCAAGTTGAACGCCAGGGCATGACTCGCATCACCGGACCTGCGACGCTGACCGCTTTGGACCGCATCGATATGCAGGATATGCCTGACGTGGCATTAACACTGATCGCGATGGCTCCCCTGCTCCCCAACCCAATCGAAATTACCGGACTGCAGTCATTGCACCATAAAGAATGCGATCGACTGGAATGCCCTGCGAAAGAACTCACCGCCATGGGGGTTTCATTGTCCACCACCCAAAGCACCATTCGTATCGAACCATTGGAAGATAAACAGCCCCGAGCACATTTGCTGACCACTTACCATGATCATCGTATGGCCATGGCATTTGCCACTATCGGCAGCGCCTATGGGGGGCTAACCGTAGACGACAAGAGCGTCGTCAACAAAACCTACCCGAACTTCTGGACTGACTATGCTCTGCTAAGCGGCTAGCAGTACCCGGCACCCAAACACACGAAAGGAAACCGTCATGACGCAAACCAACACAGACAATCAGATGGGCGTCTTTGACGTCATGTACAACTGCCGGGCCATGCGCAAGCTGGACACTCGTGAAGTACCCGAAAGCCAGCTCCGGGAGCTCATCAGCGCTGCTAACCAAGCGCCTTCCGGCTCTAACACCCAAGGCGCAAGGTGGATCATCGTGCGAGATGCTAAGGTTAAATCGCAACTGGCAGAACTCAACCGCGCCGGAGTGGAAACCTATCTGGCGCCGCTGATCGACAACCCGGGCAGTCTATCTCATCAAAGCCAAGACAAGCGCAAGCGGATGGTGGACGCCGTGGTTTGGCAAAAAGAGCATATGCATGAGATCCCAGCGCTGATTATTGCCTGCATGGATTTTGGCGCCCCGGCTACCAACGACATGATCGCCCGAGGCAACGGGTCTATTTGGCCAGGCATCCAAAACCTGCTGCTGGCGGCAAGAGCGCTGGAGCTGGGAGCAGCGCCAACCACGCTGGCCCTTTCCGATCGCAATGCGGTGGCACAAGTTCTGAATCTTCCAGACACCATGGCCGCTTACGCCTTGATACCGGTTGGTTATCCCCTAGGCAAATTCGGCCCAGTCACTCGCAAACCGTTGGACGAGATTTTGCGTTTTGACCAATGGTCCTAGCGTTACGCTGGACCATTGAATTTCAAAATCCGCATAGGCACTTTGGTCCTTACCGACATCTTGTTACCATTTGTCCATGGCCCCGTAGTTCAATGGATAGAACGATCGCCTCCTAAATCATTGGGTCACCAGCTCGGAAACGTCTGGTGAGAAGCATTCAAATTCGGGGAAACCTGCTTTTGGCTCGGCCTACACCGATTCAAAATGGCAATCCCGAGCCAAGCCAGTGGCTGTTCGTAGTCCTGGAAGGTGTAGAGACTTGACGGATGCAGCCTAACGCCACGAGCCACGGCTAAGAGAAAGTCCAGACCACAAACATTCAATACATCAAGGTACTGAATGGCTGCGAAAGCAGTAGCGGGTATGAAGCGATAGATACAGGTTCGACTCCTGTCGGGGCTACCACGCCGCCTCTCCCCCTTGAGACTGAACCGGACTGAACAGGTCAGGACAGACTCAAACCAACACTTTTAGTGAACACTCCAGCAGAGTGAACGCTGGCTTTTAAGCCCCTGGTGTTCTCCGCAGCTATGACCCCATTTATGAGCCGAATTCAGCCAATACCATCACATTATCCGCAAAGTAATAGTGGATATGCCTTGCTAGTGAAGCGTTACTTTCAAACGCCTTTGTTAGCCTGCGCGTATGGCAGGAGCATTTGACAATCGACATAATAATTTCCTGGCTGTGCTTAAAAATCACGGCACGATTGTTAGTGCTTCATCGCAAATCGGCGTGTCCGCAAACTACCTTTCACAGCTCAAAGGCGGCAAGCGTATAGGACATGTGATGGCACGTCGGATTGAACACGGCTTTGACCTCGCACCAGGCTGGCTAGACTTAGATCACTCCAAAACCCTGTCAGACGACCTGAGCGAACATGAGTTAACCGCGCAAGCCCTCGCCCTTCCCGTCAAAGCGCGAACACGCTTATTAAAAAAGTTAGCTAACTCCTTGCCCTAATTGCTACAGCGTTAGCCCCCACAACCAGGGTCAATCGCTATGAAAGAACGAAAGTTGTGGGTGATCGTCAATATCACCACAGAAAAAACGGTAGAACGACTTGGAACACACGGCTCAAAAAAAGCAGCTCAGGCAATGCTGGATGCTCATTTAGAAGCGTTTGAGGTCAACCTAAAGCCTAACTTTGAGGTTAGGGAAAAAGAGTCAGATAACGGCGCTTAAACTAACAGTCAGCCTGTGAACTTCTCGACTTGCACCAGACAAGTGTGCGCAGACGGCCCCTGGGAAAGCTGAGACGTGCCCTTATCCCGAGTTAACACGTTGGGATTTCCGTTTAGCTCAAGCCCTGAGAGAGGACAGGGGTTAAACCAAGCCCCTGTTGGCAAAATCACCGTATCTGCACGTTGCTTAGCGTCCAGAGCCAGCCCGGCCAGACAGGCTCCGCGGGTGTTGAACACTCGCACCAAATCCCCTTCTGCCAGACCTCTTGCTGCCGCGGCCTGAGGGTGCATGGTCAGTACTTCCTTTCCTTGAATCTTACCAGCCTGACTATAAAGGCTTTGGTCGTACTGACTGTGTAAACGTCGCTTTGGCTGAGGTGATAGCAGATACAGCGGATAGGTCGCGCGATCGGTTTTCTGCCATTCTTCAGGTTCTAGCCAAGTCGCTTGCCCCGGACAATCCGCATACCCAAAACTGGCCACCGTAGAAGAAAACAATTCCAATTTTCCAGAGGGCGTAGACAGCGGAAACCTTTCGCAGTTTTCTCTGAAATCTGCCAACCAGTCCTTATTTCTCGGTTCATGCGGCAAACGATAAACACCGGCTTCTTCCCATTCCTCAAAACTGGGCAGCCGAAAGCCTTGCTGCACAGCCAAGTCACTGGAGCGATGCCACATATCCTGCAACCACTGCCGTTCGGATTTATTTTCAGTAAAGGCTTGAAGAAAACCCAACTGATTGGCTAGCCCCGAAAAGATCTCGTGATCCGAGCGCGCATCGTGCTGTGGAGCCAGTGCTGGCTGCATCAGGTGCGCGTAGGGGTCGTGACTGGAGGCACATATGTCCATGCGCTCTAGAGATGTGGTGGCTGGAAAGACGATATCAGCCCACTGTGCCACCGGGGTCCACCAGGGCTCGTTAACAATAACGGTATCCGGGCGACGCCAGGCTTCGACCAGCCGGTTAAGATCCTGATGATGATGAAAGGGATTCCCGCCAGCCCAATAAATCATTTTGGTGTCTGGATAGGTGATGGTCTGCCCGTCATAGGCCACCTCAGCGCCGGGATTCAGCAGCATATCCGCGATTCGCGCTACTGGAATCGCAAACCCTGTGGGGTTACGCCCTTTGGGCAAGGTCGCCCAGTTAAATCGCTTGTAGTCCGTACCAACAAAACCTTCAGCGCTGTAGCCGAAACCAAAGCCGCAGCCTGGCAAGCCGATTTGCCCTAACATCGCCGCTAAGGTGGCCAGCATCCAATAGGGTTGCTCGCCGTGATCACCACGCTGCAGCGACCAGGCAGCGGTTAAAAACGTGCGCTTACCCGCCATGGTGCGCGCCAGTCGGCGGATATCTTCAGCAGCGACGTCACAGATCTTCGCCGCCCACTCCGGGGTTTTCGCAGTACCGTCACGATGACCCAACAAATAGTCTTTGACTTGGTCATAACCCACGCAATGGCTTTGTAGGAATTGCCTGTCTGCCAGGTCTTCGGTTTCCAGCACAAAGCCGATTCCCAGCATCAACGCCACATCCGTTCCGGGAATCGGCGACAGCCAGAGGGCATCCAGTTCAGCATCGGTATCGCCAGCAACCGGGGATACGTTGACGAAGGAGACCCCTGCCTCCTTGGCCCGCCGCAAATCCAAATGAGTCCGATGCTCGGTGATCCCGCCATAGGCGACCTGAGCATTACGCCTAGGCAAACCACCAAACGCGACGAACAATTCGGTATGGGCGACCACATGCTCCAAAGTGGTCTGATGAAGCTCCATTTGATGCCAAGGCGCGATCACATGAGGAAGCACCACCTGCGCTGCAGCAGTACTGTAGGAGTTCATCGCCCGGGTACAGCCGCCCATCAAGTTAATGAATCGGTGCAGTTGTGACTGAGCGTGATGAAAGCGTCCGGCGCTGGCCCAACCATAGGAGCCGCCAAAAATGGCCTTGTTGCCGTGTTCCTCAGCAACGCGTTTGAGTTCATTGGCCGCCCGTTCTAGGGCTTCATCCCAAGGCACATCGCAAAATTCGTCCACACCCCGAAGTTCACGCCCGCGATCTTGACGCTCTAACCAGCCTCTACGGATGGCAGGCCTTTTGATTCGCGTGCTGTGCTGCACGCCATCCACCAATACCTGAGCGATGGGAGACGCATCGGGATCTTCTGGCACACCCGCCACACCGGTGATGCGGCCATGGGCAACCTCAACCTCATAAACACCCCATTGAGTGGCATTACGAACTCGCTTCATGAACCAAACCGGTAACGCAATTTGACGGTTATCTGCTCGGCAATGGGGTCAGAAAATGTAGAGGACAGCAGCTCATCGAACGCTTCCTCTTCAACCTCATAGCGTCCGTTGAGGGTGTAAACGACAAAAAGGTCTGACAACGGGGCAATCTCCCATCGGTAGCGCAGCTGCAACGACAAATCTGAAATCGCAAAGTCGGGACTACGCGCCACATCATTCGCTACCGCTTGAAGATATGCACCATCACGTAGGAGCTGATAGTTTTGGCGCTGTTTGGCGCGAATGCCAATCCACTGAGAAGACAGCTTGAGCTGATGTTTAGCGGAAGGGAAATACTCCAAGCCCACCTCTGGTTGCCATTCATCGGCATCGAACGCAGCAAAATTGATGCCCTCTCGCCACAACAGCCAACCACTGCGATCTACAAATTGCACCTTTGCGTTTAACGCCAGGTTGTCCAGCACCCGCCATCGTAGGGCTAGGCTGGTTTTCCATTCGGCCCCACCATACTTTTCGGTCTGGCGCCGGGTTTCGATTTTTCCGCTCACCGGCAGCGCCGAGTCCGTTGCGTAGGACGCCTCTAAGCGATGACGGTCACCAAAGCGATAGGTACCGTTGCCACGGCTATCCAAATCCTCATAGCGGGCAGGAAAGAAGCCTCCCCCCAGCGTGAGCCGATGACGATTACGCAGATCCAGTTCTGCATCAATACCAATACCTTTGCGTACGTAGTCCCCCGCGGCGTTGCGCTCTAGGCGAAACCAATAGGCCATAGAGGTTTTCCTAAAATACGCTCCATCCGAGCGCACCACCCGATACCGACCGTTACCGCCACGCAAGTCATTGCGCTGCAAAAAACCTAAGTCGTTGATATTCAGCTCTTCGTCATAGTGGACATAGCCCAAGTGCAAGCTCCGGCCATGGCCGAAATCACGCCGCACATCGGCAAAGCCCCCAAAACCGTCTTTTCGCTGATCGGCACTGGAGAACAACAGCTGGCCGTCGACCTTCCACTGCCCCTTGGCCGTAAGATAGTGATAGTCCACACCATAAGCCTGGGTATCTTGTTCGCTATGGCTGGTTAACGCCGACAACACGCCCAGGGCGCGATAGTCCCCGCTAGCGCCTTTACTTTCGTAGAGCAGGCGCGCCACCGCATAATCGGTGCCGCTTTGGGAAAATCGCTGATCGCCAGCCCGATAGGTCACGTCTTCTTCTGTGGCCGATAG
>JAYOSS010000031.1:0-5948 GCA_038139355.1 Gammaproteobacteria bacterium | reverse complement strand
GGCCGTATCTGAACGCACCAAATGAACCAACGGCCTTCAGCGCCCCGGCCAGCTCCACTGGCTGCTGACGCTCCATATCGCTGAGTGTGACCGAATCGGGCAAATCGGGGGGGCGCCCAACGCCGCCAATCCGGCGGGTATTGAGCAAGGTGGTAGGTGTGCTTTCCTCCGCCCGAGGCGTAGCAGTGAACACTTCGATACCCTCTTGGAAAAAGAGGCGCTTTTCTGGGAAGAAAGTTTCAAAGGCACCCAGGTTCACAACCACGTCGTCACTTTCCACGCCGCCAAAGTCAGGCTTCAACGCCGCCGTCACCTGAAAGTTAGTGGATGGACGCCAAAACAGATCCACCCCTACATTTTCCTCGTCGTCATGCTCAAGCGCGTCGAAGGTGGTAGACAAGTAAGGAAACACGCTCCATTGCTGTATCGGCGCTACCTTACTGAGCCTAAGAGGCTGTAGCTTAGACATAAACAAAGGACTGGTGCTGGGCAACGCCGGTATGCTCCAGCGCTCATCTAGGGCGGCAACTTTGCGCATGATGTAGACCTTGATGATGCGATCATCCCCGGTTTTTGGCATCGCCATTTGCGACCAAGGCAAAAAGAATTCTGCGCTCCATCCCGTTTCTGTCACGGCGGTGCCCGAGTACCACGCGCCGTCCCAATCACTGCTGAACTGACGCTCCGGCAATACCGTGCCGTCGGACTGACTGCCGCCAAGGGCCACATTCATCCAATAGCCGTAGCGGCCGCTACCGGAGGTATCTAGAGTGACACCGACGTTGTCCCGGTTTATCTGTCTAGAATCACGGCTGGACAAACGCCTAACCAAAGTCTCAGCGGGTTGTTCCATGTCGATACCCACATACAAACCGCGACTGGTATAGAAGCCTTTAACTAGGGTTCGATACGGCGGCTTGGCCAGAGTGTCCGGGTCAATCACAGAAAACCCATCAGCGCCGGGCAAGCTACGCCAGATACCTTCGTCCAACCGTCCATCAATCTGCAGATCCTCAGGAGCCTGATCTCGCCGGGCAAGCACTATCGGGGACTCCAAGGCGAATTCCACGTTAGGTGCATCTGGGCTAGGCGCATCAACAGAACCAGCGCCCGAAGCCGCGCCAGCTGCTAACGTCATGGCGGCTGTTTGCTCGGCAGTTATCGAATTAGGTAGTGGATGTGAAGCTGGGTCAGATACTGTGTGGGTCGATGAGTTTTGCGGGGTCGGAGTGGCGGAAGGTTCGGGGGATCGGGCGGGTGCTGGGAACTGGCTTGATGGCCTCAAGGGCGGTGCCCGGGCGTCACGCCGCAGCTTGTTCAGTTTGTAGTTTGCAGGGGCTGCACTAGGCACCTGAGGCGCAGATACGTCATCGGAAATCGTGGTATCCGACTGCAGCGGATCTTCCGCATCAAGGTCGGATTCAGGGGTTAACTGGAAGTTATCATTCCAGTCGGTATCTAGAGACTGTGCGTCCACATCCGCCGCTTTGTTGGAGTAGATATCCCGGTCGCTTTGTAGGGTTTCAGAGACCGAAGTGGTCGATTGCCAGATCCACCCACCGCCAAATCCCGATGCGCGCAACGTTGCTTGGGCTTGTTGCGCCTGGGTTCGCGTAGCGTAGGGACCCGAAGCGACGCGAAAGAAGTAGCCTTTGTCTGTTGAGGCACCGTGGATTTGCACCTGAGTCCCGCTGCGTTGCTTGGCCTCAACCATGGCCGTCTCAGCGCCATCTCGGTTTTTAAAGCTGGCAATCGATACCCAGAAATCAGCAAATGCCGAGATCGGCGCAACGACTGCACAAACAAGCAAGATGAGACCTTTAACCTTCATAAAACCCCGCAAAACCTGAGCGCGCGAGTCTACCAATTACCGAAGGGATGCGCTAACCGACTGTTAGCCCCCCACCAACATAATCATCAATCCTGCCGCAACTGCGGATCCGATCACACCTGCCACGTTCGGCCCCATCGCGTGCATTAACAGGTAGTTCTGAGAGTTTGCTTCCAAACCTACTTTGTTGACCACTCTGGCTGCCATTGGCACCGCACTAACCCCAGCAGCCCCTATCAGCGGGTTAATTGGCGAAGCAGACAACCGATTCATCAGTTTGGCCATCAGCACCCCACTGGCTGTGCCAATGGCAAAAGCCAGCATACCTAAGACCAAAATCCCTAAGGTCTCAGCGGTCAAGAAATTCTCAGCCTGTAGTTTTGAACCCACCCCCAGTCCAAGCATGATCGTCACGATATTAATCAGGGCGTTGCGAGTGGTATCCGCCAACCGTTCAACCACTCCACACTCCCGCATGAGATTGCCGAAACAAAACATGCCGAGCAGCGGCGCGGCAGATGGCAACAAGAAAGCCACCAGCAACAGCAACAATAACGGAAAAACGATCTTCTCTAACTGGCTGACTTCGCGCATTTGCACCATGACGATTTGGCGCTCATTAGCCGTGGTTAACGCCTTCATGATGGGCGGCTGAATGATGGGCACCAACGCCATGTAGGAATAGGCGGCAATGGCAATGGCCCCCAACAATTCCGGTGCAAGCTTGCCGGCCACAAAAATTGCTGTGGGACCATCGGCGCCACCGATAATGCCGATCGCCGCTGCCTGGCTGAGGCTAAAATCCATCCAGCCCAAATCGTTCAACACCAGCGCCCCCAACAGCGTAGCGAAAATCCCGAACTGAGCCGCCGCACCCAGCAAAAAGGTCTTTGGGTTGGCCAGCACGGGACCAAAGTCCGTCATCGCGCCGACACCCATGAAAATCAGCAAAGGAAATGCGCCGGTTTCAATACCGACCACATAGATCAGATGCAGCAACCCATCACCGGTAGCTATTTCCACACCGGGAATGTTACTGAGCAGCCCTCCAAAGCCGATGGTTACCAGCAGCAACGGCTCGAACTTCCTGGCTATTGCCAGGTACAACAACACCAGACTGACAACAATCATGGTGCACTGGCCGCCAGTGATTTGGGCGAGACCTGATCCCGCCCAAAGCTGATCAAACAATTCCAACTTGATACCCCCCGAACATCAAAACCCGTTTGCGCAACGGGCGAAACACGCTAACCCAGTGTCAGCAGCTCCTGACCCACAACCACCGCATCACCGACAGAAACCGACACTCCGGCTACCGTACCAGCGGAACCTGCGCGCACTTCAGTCTCCATCTTCATCGCTTCCAAAATACAGACTACTTGGCCTTCTTGGACTTGATCCCCTACTTGAACCAGCACTTGGTGAATGGTTCCGGCTAAACCAGCGCTGATCGCAACAGAGGCGGATGCCCCAGATGCTGCAACAGGTGCCGCTACAGGGCTAGCTGGAGCACCAGGTCCCGGCGTAATCACTAGTTCGGCCTGACCTTCCGCAACCACGACCTGATAGGCATGACCGTCTACCGCCACAGTGTAGTGACTGGTTCCTGATGCACTGGCTGCGGCAGTCGGTTTGACGGCCTCTGCACCGCTGGGCGCAGGCTCGAAAGCGTCTGGGTTATCGCGGTTCGCAAAAAACTTGGTGGCAACTTGCGGAAACAGCGCGAAGGTCAGGACATCATCCACCTCCTCTGCACCATCTGGTGTGGCCAGCTGGAAGCCCTCCGCCTTGGCAAGCTCGCGCAGCGCTGCGGTTTGCTCGTCCAGTTCCGGCGACAAATGGTCTGCCGGTCGAGAGGTAATCAACTCATCGCCATCCAACGCCCGGGCCTGTAACTCTGGGTTAACCGGTGCCGGAGTCGCGCCGTATTCACCCCGTAACACACCTGCAGACTCCCGGGTTATGGACGCATAGCGGCTGCCACTGAGCACATTAATCACAGCCTGCGTGCCGACGATTTGTGACGTGGGGGTCACCAGAGGAATCATGCCCAGATCCTCTCGAACTTTGGGGATCTCCTCTAAGACCTCATCCAGGCGCTGTCCAGCATCTTGCTCTTTCAGCTGACCTTCAAGATTGGTCAGCATGCCACCAGGCACTTGGGCCACCAAAATTCTCGAATCGACGCCTCGGAGGCCGCCTTCAAACTGGGCGTACTTTTTGCGTACATCTCGGAAATAGGCAGAAATTTCTTCCAGCAGTTCAATATCTAATCCCGTATCTCGGTCCTGTCCTTGCAAAATGGCAACTAGCGACTCAGTGGCTGAGTGGCCATAGGTCATACTCATGGACGAGATCGCCGTATCCACGTTATCGATGCCCGCTTCAATGGCCTTGAGATAGGTGGTTGTCGACATGCCCGTGGTGGCGTGACATTGCATGTGAATGGGGATATCCAGACTGTTCTTTAAGCCGCTCACCAGCTCGAAGGCGGTATAGGGCTTCAGCAGTCCAGCCATGTCCTTGATGCAAAGACTGTTGGCACCCATGTCCTCAATTTGCTTACCAAGGTCCAACCACAAATCCAGGGTGTGTACAGGACTTACTGTATAAGAGATGGTGCCTTGGGCATGCTTGCCGGTTGCTAGCGTCGCCCGAATCGCTGTCTGCAAATTACGCATATCGTTCATAGCATCGAAAATGCGGAACACATCCACACCATTGTGAGCCGCCCGCTCAACAAATTTTTCGACTAGGTCATCCGCGTAGTGGCGATAGCCGAGAATATTCTGGCCACGCAGCAGCATTTGCTGGGGCGTATTGGGCATAGCCTGTTTGAGCAGCCGAATGCGCTCCCAGGGGTCTTCGCCCAGATAGCGAATACAGGCGTCAAAGGTGGCCCCACCCCAAGACTCTAAAGACCAGAATCCGACTTGATCTAACTTGTGCGCGATGGGCAGCATGTCCTCGATACGCATTCGGGTTGCTAATAAGCTTTGATGCGCGTCGCGAAGAACTACATCAGTAATTCCCAGTTTGTTTTGATTCATTTCCCCTCCAAAAGCGTTAGCTAGCAGTCCCGATTCGCAGAACCTGCTGTTTTGTGCCAGATAGGTTTGGTCTTGGCTTTATATTCTTTACGTTGTTTTTTTGATTATTTTTTGCGCCGGCATTCGTGTTGTTCTTGCCGGTCGCAGCCCGGCTCCCAAACGCTACCCTTGTCGATGTCGCTCAAGAGCAGCGCTGATAGCCGCCACATGGGCCTTGGGTATTTGGCCTGAAACCTCGGACTCCCTGGCTGGGGATGTTTCAGGAACCAGGCGTAACAGAAGCGCGCTCATAATTTGCACGGCAAACACCAGTACCGTCAAAAATACAAAAACCGTACCCATACCAACCAGCATCAACTGCAGGCCAGCCGCCACCGACGTTTCCATCTTGTCTTCCTATCCAGCGTCTGAGGAGCCAGAGCATATAATCATTTGACTGTCTTTGGCGATGGCTCACCACCAGAAAACCGAGCGATAAAATCTCATGGCGGAAACACCTTGAGAACTGACGCGTTCTTCCAGATAATGCCGCGCTCGCACCCGTGGCCAAACTGGATAAGGCACCGGTCTACGAAACCGGGGATTACAGGTTCGAATCCTGTCGGGTGCGCCATTTCTTTACTTCTTTCTCTTCGTTAGATGACTTTCCTTTGTGTGGCTTCTTACGCGTCACTTGTTTTGCCTTAACCTGCATTCTGGGTCGCTATCTTTTTGTCTCTGCACTCTTTATTCCTACATTCTTTATCCCTGCACTCTTTGTCCCTACCCTCTTCGTCTGGTTCTTTCTCCTGCCGCGCCCAGCGCTTCCTCCAAGGGTTGACAATGTGCCGGGGTTGAAACCTCGAATCGCTTAGCGCTGCAGGGTAAACTTCCGACCTCTTTCGCGCGCTGTCACCGCTGCGCCGAACATCCAAGGAAGAACGCTATGCGCATTGAACACACATCCCTGAGCCGGGTGGCCAGCAATATCCTCCAGGGCGCTGGCGCTCCCGCTGAAGAAGCTGACGAGGTTGCCAAACATTTGGTAGAAGCAAACCTAAAGGGCCACGATTCTCATGGTGTTGGCA
>JAYOSS010000030.1:19969-20055 GCA_038139355.1 Gammaproteobacteria bacterium | reverse complement strand
TGGGGTGTGGAAGGCGGTTTTTCAGGAGTCGTCGACAGTCTGGCTAAGCAAGACGCAGATCTGGTTTCTGGGACCAACCCCAACAC
>JAYOSS010000030.1:12402-19959 GCA_038139355.1 Gammaproteobacteria bacterium | reverse complement strand
GGTAACAAGCTGTGGGCCTTGGACACCGGCAGCTCGCGGCTGCAGTTCGTCAAGCTGGCGGCACTTTTTGGTCTGACCCTAGGTCTGCTGGGCGTGGGCGGCTTACTGGCCAGAGTCTACTTTGGCGACGCGCTTTACGATTCCGGCGCCAACCCAAATCAGGCCCTGCCCCTGCTCTTCATTGAACTGTTTCCAACTTGGCTGGCCGCGCTGATCGGTGTGGGCGTGTTATCCGCCGTCATGAGTACCGCCGATGGCTTGGTGGTGTCTTCTTCCCAGATCATCGCCAACGACCTGTACCGCCGCACCTTGGCGCCCAAGCTGCATCCGGATCTGCCCCAAGAACAACTGGATCGACGCGTTCTGCTGATCAGCCGATGGTCCACGGTAGCGGTGCTGCTGATCTGTATGACCATGGCCTGGTCGCTGATGGACGTGAACGTGTCATTGGTAGTTTGGATTGGCGTGGGCGGCATGATGGCCGCTTTCGCGGGCCCGCTGGTGTTAGGAGCGCTGTGGTCCGGAGTCACGCTGAAAGGCGCCTACGCCGGGCTGCTGGGCGGCTTTGGCGTTTTCATTGTGCTGCATTCGCAAATTTTAGAACCCAGCTGGTTTACCGGTGTTGGTCTGGAGGGCGCGGTGACCTGGCTGCGAGGCGAAGGGCCCAACCCCTACTCCTGTGCCGTGATGGGTGAGATCGTGTCCATTGTGTTGACGGTGGTGGTTTCCAAGCTGACCCAGCCGTTGGAGAAAGCCCATCTGGATGAGCTGTTTGGCGCGACGTCGGCTGATGCTGAGCCTGCGAGCTAACCATGGCCCAGCTCGATCGCATCTTGTAAGCCTAATCCTCCACTCAAGTGCCAAGCGATAAATAGGGGGTAAACCACCCCTGCAAAGCCTGACCGGGACAAGATTCCTAAAAAGGCAGGGAGCTAGATCGCGCCAACGAGGTGTGGGGAAAAAGCGTCCACATTTGCCCCGGCGATCGCACCCAGATCATCACAGCTGGACGGTTAAAGCGCCCAGAAATAGCCGTTGGCTTTTGCATCTACTGTTAGGCCACCGAGGAAAGTGCCTTGGCCAGATCCTTGTTAGTTGCTCCGACACAAAGCAATGCTCGAATCATTAGATCAATAGAAACTGACGAGTCGCCGGATTCCATTTTTGCAATTCGTGATTGGCTGGAGTGAATCAACTTAGCCAATTCGGTTTGTGTTAATCGCTTCGCTACTCGTCGTTGCTTTAGCGTCTTTGAAAGAGCGAGTTTCAACTCTATATACGCCTCTTCCTCTGGAGTGAGTGCTAAAAAATCAGCGGTTGATCCAACCTTCCAGCCTTGGGCTTCCAGTTTTTTCTGCTTATCTTGTCGCATCGTCATATCGTCTCAATCTCTTTTTGCAAACATCTATAACCTTCTGAGCCGTGGCATTCGTTTTCTTGGCAAATACCTCAAGAATAATGATTGCGTCATCGTCAATCCTGTAAATCACTCTCCAAGTCTTGTCTTGGTCGATAATTCGCAGTTCGTGACACCGCCTGCCAATCGTTGGCATGGGCCTAGAGTGCGGCATACCGATTTTCTCGCCGGTTTGAAGCCGGCGCAGAAAGAACCCTGCTTCAACGCGGGCTGAAGCGGAGAATGGGGGTGTTTTAACTTGGCCGTGGAGCCAAACGACCACCTTGTCTTCAGGGCTCATCAATGCATGCTATGTCAGATCTGACATATCTCAAAACTTCAACAGAATTTTTATTAGTGGTCAACAAGAATAGAAGCCCTCTTTCGACGGTCTGAAAAACAATGTCACTCGTTGGCATTGGCTCTCACTTTTTATCGATTCATTCATCAGCTCAACCGCCCGACGAATGAGTTAGGCACCTAAGGCTCGTTGTTTTGCCGTGAAATCTCGAGACATGGCCAGCGCGAACCTCGCCCGCGCGCTGGCCATGTGATGGAACTCACAATTAGCGCGCCTGTTGTCCGGTTGCATCGGATGGTGGTGAATGAGTCTATGGGTTCGCTGTTTTCACGCTTCTCAAGATTCAACGCTCCGCTCACCAGCCAAGCCGGGATGATCAAAATTGCGCCCAAAACGGGGTAACAGAGCTAACCATCAACGTGGATAATGAGAGAGCTACCGTGGAGCTAACGCTGGAAGTACTCAACGCTCCGCCCACTCCGAGAAAAACAGCGAGAATCACCCTCCCCAGCTCATAACCGCCGCGAACAAGGCTTGGCTGGGCAGCACCAACACAATGTATTGCGCAGTTTTCGCGCAGACGAGGATACGACCCATGGCCCAACTCGATCACATCATGTACGCCTGCCCGGACCTTCAAGCAGGTATTGACGAGGTTTACCAACTTACCGGCGTTCTGCCCGCCATGGGCGGCTCACATCCCGGCGTAGGCACTCGCAACGCGCTGTTGTCATTAGGCAATTTGCAGTATCTGGAGATCATCGCTCCGGATCCCGAGCAAGACCTTGAGGGTACTACCGGTCAGCTTTTGCTCGACCACGGCGGCAGTGGGATTCGCAGCTGGGCTGTGGCCAGCGACGATTTAGCGGCGGTGCGTCAAATCGCAGAACGGTTAAACCTGGCCAGCCGCGACATCATCGATATGAGCCGCACCACACCCGATGGCGTTGAACTGGCGTGGCAGCTGCTGTTTTTACAGAATCCTGAGATGCCATTTTTTATCGATTGGCTGCAGTCCCCTCACCCGGCACTGTCCACGCCAACGGGCTGCGCGCTTGAAAGTTTCAGCATCACCACTCCTCAGCCTCAGACCTATCAACCTTTGCTGCAGGCCTTGGACTTGCCCTACGAAGCGACCTCGGGGCCTGCAGCGTGCAGGGCTCAACTGCAAACACCCAAGGGCATTGTCACCCTAGACCCCTGGTAGCACTGCAGCAAAAGCACCCGGCTGATGTATAGTGCTCGGCTTGGGTTGTCAGCGCTCTAGGGCACTGACACGGACCCCAACTATTTTTGGAGAGGACTTGGAGAGGACTATGAGTCAACAAACCCCTGTGCTGGTCGGCGTAAGCCATATCGAGCAACGATTCACCGATTTTGACACGGTAAAAGAACCGGTTCAGCTGATGATCGACGCGGTAAACCAAGCCGCAGAAGATGCTGGCTCCAAGGAACTCTTAAACACCAGTTCCGTTCGAGTCATTCGCGGCATATGGCCCTATGCGGATCCGGCGCGTGCGGTTGCCCAAGCCATTGGCAGCCCCAACGCCGAAACGGCACTGACGGCTTTTGGCGGCAACTTCGTCCAGACGGCCCTGAACCAAAGCGCATTGGACATTCAAGCCGGACGGCACGATGTGATCATTCTTACCGGCGCAGAATGCGGTAATACCCAAGCCAAGGCTGCCAAAGCCGGCCACGATCTGGGTTGGGTAGAGCTGCCCGGCACTCCTGATCGTCTTATTGGCGCGGAAAAAGACATGCGCCATGACGCCGAAATCGCCATTCGTCTGGGGCGCCCCATTCAAATCTACCCCATCATGGAAACCGCACTGCGCCATGCCACGGGCCTAAGCGTTGACGCGCACTTGGAACACATTTCCAAGCTGTGGGCGGGCTTCAGCGAAGTTGCTGCGAATAATCCCAACGCGTGGATCCGCGAAGCCAAGACTGCAGAAGAAATCCGCACCATCTCTGGGGTCAATCGCCCGGTCTCCTTCCCGTATCCGAAGCTGATGAATTCCAACAACAATGTGGATCAAGCGTCGGCGCTGATCTTGGTCTCGGAAGAAAAAGCCAAGGCTCTGGGCATCCCTCGGGATAAGTGGATCTACCCCTGGGCTGGCACAGACGCTCAAGATCATTACTACTTCTCGAATCGGGATAATTTTTATTCCTCACCGGCCATTCGCTTTGCGGGCGGTAAATGTCTGGAACTCACCGGCTCTACGCCTGACGATATCGATATGATTGATGTTTACAGTTGTTTCCCGGTTGCGGTGCAAATCGCCTGTCGGGAACTGGGCTTTGATATGAACCGACCATTAACGGTGACCGGTGGACTGACCTTTGCTGGCGGGCCGTTAAACAACTACGTCATGCACTCCATAGCCCGCATGACTCAGTTGCTGCGGGAAAATCCCGGCAAACGCGGCATGATTACCGCCAACGGCGGCTACATCACCAAGCATGCCTTTGGCATCTATTCCAGCGAGCCACCGGCCCAGCCCTTCCAACATGCGGACCTGCAAGACCAAGTGGATGCCGAGCTGAAGCGCGATGTGGTTATTGAGCATCAAGGCAGCGGCACCGTTGAAGGCTATAGCGTCATGTATGGAGCCAACGGCGTAGACAAAGCTTTTGTCGCCGCACGACTGGCGGATGGGCGTCGCGCTTGGGGCGTCTCTCAAGACACCGACTTGCTGCAAAGCATGACCGAAGAAGAGTTCTGCGGCCGCGAGGTAAACTTGGCAAATCATCAGGCGACGTTCTAAACGTGACCGAGCCCCAGTCGTCAGCCTTGACCCCCCGTCTTGCGGGCTATCCCGCAGGCCTGGGCCGGCGATTGGGGGCCATGCTGTACGACAGCCTGCTGATTCTGGCGCTGTTTTTTCTCACCGGTTTTATCTGGGTTGCCCTGAGCGGGGATGTGGTCACCGGGCTCGCTTTTCAAATCACGTTACTGGCTGAAATCGTCGGTTTTTTTGTCTATTGCTGGCGCAAACAGGGTGAAACCCTGGGCATGCGTGCTTGGAAGCTGCGCATTTTGGACGCTAGCGGCCAGCTGCCTAGCATGGGGCAAATCGCCCTGCGCTTGGTCCTTGCACCGGTGTCCATGGCCTGCTTTGGCCTGGGCTACCTCTGGCTTTATCTGGGCCAAGACAAACAAACCTGGCACGACAAGGCCAGCGCCACCTTTGTGCTGCACCTGCCCGAACGGGAATAGGGTTTTCCACAGCGGACAAAACCCCGACGGACGCCCACTGCAATAGATCCAAGACCGGGATCAAGGTAACCTTGCGATCTTTCTGTGCCAGGCCAAAACCCTCGGATTTCACCAGATCGGAAATCCTGCAGATGAGGCAGATCAGGCTCGCCAGAGTCAGGCATAGAGGTTCAATCCACCACGACCAGGGATCCAACATTCATGAATTATTCCGCCGCTAACAGTGACCTTGCCACCTTGCGCACGCCTTGCTTGGCAACCAGCCTTACCCTGGCCAAACGACTGGCCCGAGCTACCGGTAACGGGGCGACCTTGAATCGAGCCATCACGGATTTTCAGGACAAAGCTGGCAACAGCCTGTGCGTGAATTTGGACGGAGCCGTCGCCAGAGTTCTGATCATTGGTGGCGCCGATGAGTGCAGCCCAAGCCAATATCGCAAACTGGCGACATTGGTGGCACAAAAGCTCACCAGCCTGAACATCACTCAAGCCGCGGTTCATCTTTTGGGCACCAAGGTGAAAGGCCACAATCTGGCCTGGAAAGCCCAGGCGCTGATGCAGTCTCTAAGCCACGCCAGCTACCGATTTAACGCGTACAAGAGCAAGCCCAAACAACCGGTGACACTAAAGCGCGTTCGCTTGCTGGCGAACAAAAACGAGCAAAGCGCCCTGCGCGGAGCCATCAAATTAGGCGCCGCCTTGGATGCGGGTTTGACCCTGGCCAAAGATCTGGGTAACGAGCCGCCCAATGTCTGCACACCCACTTATCTGCTGAACCAGGCCCGCAAAATGGCGCGAGACAAAGATGTCTCTCTCACGGCACTGGATGAGAAGAAAATGCTCAGTCTGGGCATGGGCGCCTTTATGTCCGTATCACAGGGCAGCGACCAGCCGGGTAAAATGATCATCCTGCGCTATAACGGCGGCAAGAAAAACGATGCCCCCATCGCCCTAGTCGGCAAGGGTATTACCTTCGACACCGGCGGTATTTCCATGAAGCCACCGCCTGCCATGGACGAGATGAAATTCGACATGTGCGGAGCTGCCGCCGTGCTGGGTGCCACCAAGGCCGCTATCGACGCCCGGTTGCCCATCAATCTCGTTACCGTAGTAGCGGCGGCAGAGAATATGCCCAGCGGCCGCGCCAGCCGTCCTGGCGACATTGTCACCTCGGCCTCTGGCCAGACCATTGAAATCTTGAACACCGATGCCGAAGGCCGTCTGGTGCTCTGCGATGCGCTGACCCATGTACAAAGCTACAAGCCCAAGGCCATCATCGACGTTGCTACGCTGACCGGCGCCTGCATCATGGCCCTGGGCAGTCACGCCAGCGGTCTATTTGCCAACGATGACGACCTAGCGGACGCCCTCACTGAGGCGGGAGAGATCAGCGGCGACCGCAGCTGGCGCCTGCCGTTGTGGGATGAGTATCAAGCTGGTTTGAACACCAATTTTGCCGATATGGCCAACGTAGGCGGCCGTGGCGCCGGTAGCGTTACCGCCGCGTGTTTTCTGTCCCGCTTTGTTAAAGGCTGCAAGTGGGCGCATATGGACATTGCCGGAAGCTCATTCCTACAAGGCGCTGCCAAGGGCTCCAGCGGACGGCCCGTGGCCCAGTTGTTTACCTACTTGGTCGCACAAAGCGGCCTGTAGCCGAGCGCCGCTAGGATCCCATGACCCGCATCGACTTCTACGAGCTGCCGGATAAAGACCTGGACGCCAGCCTGCGCTTCGCTTGCCGCCTATGCCTGAAGGCTCTGGGCAACAACATGGTGGTTCACGTTCGCGTGGACGACGCGGCTGAGGCTCAGCTTGTGGACGAACTGATGTGGGACTATCCCAAGCATCGCCTGGTGCCCCACGACATTTTGCAGCCGGACAGCGATGCGGTGATTCACAGCCCGGTGCATATCGGCTGGCAAGAGCCCAAGCACGACAACGGTCTGCTGATCAATTTAGGCAGCGATATTCCTAGCTACTTCGGCCGCTTTGATCGCGTGGCCGAAATCATTGTGGGCGCCAGCAAAACCCTGCGGCGAGAACACTACAAGTTCTACCGACAGCGTGGTTATCCACTTCACCATCATCCACTGGCAGACTGGGATCAGTAAGGTTTCCCAGACCGGTATCAACACAACGCGCAGAAAAGACACCATGGACAACAATTTTGACCCCCAGGCCATTGAACAAAGCCTTTACGAGCACTGGGAGAATGCCGGTTTTTTTCAAGCCAGTGAAAGCGGCGACGGCTATTGCATTCTGATCCCGCCGCCCAATGTCACCGGCACGCTGCATATGGGCCACGCCTTTAATCAGACGCTGATGGATACCCTGATTCGCTATCAGCGCATGCAGGGCCAAAGCGCCTTGTGGCAGATGGGCACCGACCATGCGGGTATCGCCACTCAAATGTTGGTGGAGCGGCAGCTTGCCGAAGAAAACCTCAACCGGCACGCCCTAGGCCGGGAGAAATTCATTGACCGAGTCTGGGCTTGGAAAGCGGAATCAGGCGGCACCATATCCAGCCAAATCCGGCGCATGGGAGCCAGCATCGACTGGTCCCGCGAACGCTTCACCATGGATGCGGACTACGCCAACGCCGTGCAGCAAGTCTTCATCCGACTGTGTGATGAA
>JAYOSS010000030.1:0-12392 GCA_038139355.1 Gammaproteobacteria bacterium | reverse complement strand
ATGAAGGCCTGATTTACCGGGGCAAACGTCTGGTGAACTGGGATCCGGTGCTGGGCACAGCGATCTCAGACCTGGAAGTAGAAAACAACGAAGAACAAGGACATCTGTGGCACTTCCGCTATCCATTGGCCGACGGCGCTAAAACCCTAGACGGCAAAGACTATCTGGTTGTCGCTACCACACGCCCAGAAACCATGCTGGGTGATACCGCCGTGGCGGTTCATCCTGAAGACGAACGTTATGCCCACTTGGTCGGCCAGAACATTATCTTGCCCTTGGTTAGCCGCACCATTCCGGTCATCGCTGACGATTATGTGGACCGAGAATTTGGCACCGGTTGCGTCAAAATCACCCCAGCCCACGACTTCAACGACAATGAAATGGGGGCCCGTCACAACCTGCCCCTGATCAATATTTTTACCCCCGAAGCGGCCATCAACGACGAAGCGCCAGAAGCGTATCGAGACCTCGACCGTGTGGATGCACGTAAGCAAATCGTCAAAGATCTCGATGCAGCGGGTCTGCTGGAAGAGATCAAAGACCACAAGTTAATGGTGCCTCGAGGTGACCGTTCCAACGCCATCATTGAGCCTCTGCTAACGGATCAGTGGTTTGTGAAGATCGGCCCGTTAGCGGAACCCGCTATAGCGGCGGTGGAAAACGGTGATATCACTTTCGTACCCAAGCAATACGAAAACACCTACTTCGCTTGGATGCGGGACATCAAGGACTGGTGCATCAGCCGCCAACAATGGTGGGGACATCAAATACCCGCGTTTTACGATGACGCTGGGAATGTCTACGTGGCAGAAGACGAGGCCACAGCTCGGGCTAAGTACGGCTTAGCCGAAGACCTTGCCTTGAGCGCAGACGACGACGTGCTGGAAACCTGGTTTTCATCCGCCCTTTGGCCCTTCGCAACCCTAGGCTGGCCAGAGCAAACCCCTGAGTTGGAGCGGTATCTGCCCACCAACACACTCATCACCGGCCACGACATCATTTTCTTCTGGGTCGCGCGCATGATCATGATGACCCTGCACTTCACCGGCAAGATTCCCTTCCATACGGTCTACATCCACGGCCTGATTAAGGATGCCGAAGGCCAGAAGATGTCCAAAACCAAGGGCAATGGCTTAGACCCCTTGGACTTTATCGATGGTGTCGATCTTGACGCCTTGGTTGCCAAACGAACCAGCAACCTCACTCAGCCTAAGATGGCGCAGCGCATCGAAAAGCAAACCCGCAAGGATTTTCCCGACGGTATTTCTGCCTACGGCACCGACGCCCTGCGTTTTACCTTCGCGGCCTTAGCGACCACTGGGCGAGACGTCCGTTTTGATGTCAATCGTATTGAAGGCTACCGCAACTTCTGCAACAAGCTTTGGAATGCCTCCAAGTTCGTGCTAATGAATACCGAAGCACTCGATCTTGCGGTGGCTGGCGAACCCAGCGCCGCTGATCAGTGGATTGTCAGCAAATGCGCTCGCATGGTTCAGGATGCCCGATTCGCCTTAGATACCTATCGCTTCGATATCTACGCAAACACCGTTTACGAGTTCGCTTGGCACGAGTACTGCGACTGGTACCTAGAACTCAGCAAGCCTCTGCTGTGGAACGACGAGGCAGATCATGCTGCCAAAGCCGCCACCCAGCGTACGCTGCTGGAAGTGCTGGAAGTGCTGCTGCGCACGGCTCATCCGGTGATGCCCTACATCACCGAGACCCTGTGGCAACGCGTCGCCCAGCGCCTGGGCCTGATTCAAGACGATGTCCCGGCCAGCATCATGCTGCAGCGTTTTCCTGAGGCCAAGGATTTGCCGACAAACGATGCGGCAGAAACCCAAATCGAATGGTTAAAGGCGGTGATCACCGGCATTCGCACCATTCGCGGCGAAGCCAACATTAAACCCAGTCAAGACATACCGCTGCTGCTGCAAGGGGGCGGAGCGCAGGATCGGGACAATGCCGCGCAAGCCGAAGGCATGCTCAGTCGGTTGGCCAACGTCACCTCCATTGAGTGGCTCAGCGACGATGCGGAAGCACCCCTGAATGCGCTAAGTCTGGTGGGTGATTTGAAAATCATGGTGCCGCTCGCGGGCCTGATCGACCTTGACGCGGAACGCGCGCGTATCGGCAAAGACGTGGGCAAGGCCCAGCAGGAGTTGGATAAAATCCAGAACAAGCTCAGCAACGAAGCCTTTGTGGCCAAGGCGCCTGAAGCTGTTGTCGCCAAAGAACGCGCGCGAGCCGCCGAGCTACAAGCAACCTTGGACACGCTGGGCCAGCAATTACAGGCTCTGGCTGAGGCCTAAGAACGAGCTAGGCCGGGGTCACGGCGGGTGGACAACGGCTAGCCAAACCAATGCCACCCGGCTGGTATCGTTGCCGTCGCGTCGTAACCAACCGCCCGGTCCGGCTACGAACCCGTCCGCCTCACCGGGATCGCTGGCCCCCGTTTCGGGCATCAAGTAAAAGCGCCAGGTCTGAGGATCAGATTGTTCCGCGCTAAAGTGGCCACACAGTTGGCTGGTTATGGCTACGCAACCAACGCTGTCCTGGCCAGACTCAAGAAAGCTCACATCCAACGCATAAAGTTGGGCCAGCCAAAGCCGCTGTTGGTTTTGCAGCATCATCGCCTGATGCCCGTGACCAACCAACAGCCGATGCCAAGACAATCGTGATCCGAGCCCTGCGGCCAGCAACGACAGCAGCAGTAGCACAACGATCACGCTGAGCAACACTAAGCCGCGCTGCCCATGAATCCCCCGAACCCGCCCTACCCATGCGTTCATCCGCCGGTACCCGAAGCCATGGGAATGGCTATTTCTACCGGTCGAACCCCAACGTCATCATATCGATGGGCGACTAAGGAAATTCGCAACAGCAGCAGCACGACTTGAGCGTCCGCGGGCAGTGCATCGCCATCAAAGTACCCCATCTGTCCGCCATGTTGATCGGTCCAAGCGCCATAGCGCGCCTGCAGCTGATGGACGCCAGTCATCAGCTCCATGGCCCGTCCCCCCACGGTTTTTTGCCACAGGGCATACACTTCGCTGTCGCTGTCAGCAGACACCACCCGGCTGGGAGCAACATAGAGCAGCAGACCGCTGGGGCCCCAAAGCTGGGCGTCCGGTGCAAACCCAGAACCCAGCTGATCCAAATCAGTGGGGATTGGGTCGCCCGCCATGGTTTGAGCGACAGCGGCGTTATCCCACGCACCACTGCCGGTGTCCCAAGAAAACCGCAGCCGACCTTGGGAATGCCAAGTCCGGGTGGCGCTGAACACCGCGCCCTGTTGGCAGTCGCTGAGCAGCACCACGTCACCGGAATTCACCCGAGTTTGCAGGCTGTGCAATTGGGCTTCTCCACGATGATCCCCTAGGGCCTCGGTGAGTCTGGCCAGTGGCCGTGCATAGCCTCGAATCACCACGCCGTGAGAGTTAGACGACAGATCATCCATGTTAGAGAACAGGTCCGACAAACTGGGATCCACAAGGATATCCACACCCGGCCATGGGTTGAGCAGCCCCAAATGCGCCCAGTCCGTATTCAACAGATTGAACACACCATCAGGGCGATCCAAACAACCCAGACTACCCGCCCCGGCTAGAGCGCCGGCCAGCAACTGCCTAACCAAGCCCACCTGCTCCTCGATTTCAGATTGCTGCCCCAGTTCGGTGCTCAGCTGCCTAGCACCTACCAACACATGAACCAATACCGCCAACAACATTAAGCCAAGGGTCATGGCTACCAACAGTTCTATCAGGGTGACGCCGCGGACCTTCATGGCATTGATCCATGCTTCACGACGCGCCCCCTAACTGGATTCGATTTCTGGCGTCTGGGTCCAACTCAGACCCCTCCAGAGCCGGCGCCACCGAAGCCCCTGGCCAGCTCACCTCAATGGACAGCCCATCTTCCACTGCAATACGCGCATGAAAGCCCCTAAGGCCCAAATACCACCGAGGCAAAGCGGTCTGGGTTAATTCAGACTGGAGATCCGATGGCTCAGACCAGCGAGAAACATCGCCACAGCCTTGGGGCTGTCCCGCCAAGGCGCATTGCAGAATCGCCAACTCATAAGCCGCCCATGCCCCTTGAGCACACCAACGATTGACACAATGCTCCAGCGACCGATCGTCCACTGCTGGGGAAAGGGTGCCCGCAAGGTTTGGTACCCAGGTCCCTGCTGCAAGCTGTTGCTGGGGCCAAAGGCCGTGAACATGAAAAGCGTAAATACGCTCCCAACTCCCATGAGCGGCCTGTACTGCGTGACGGTGCTCTGCGGCTAGGCGGGTTTGAACAACGGAATGAACCATCAGCCTTTGCGCCGCTACGACCGGCAACCCAGCCAACACCAAAGCCAACAACACTTCCAGCAGGCTAAAACCGCGCCGACGAGTCACTGGAGCATTCCTGGGATGCGGTAACGACGCCACTAGCCGTCACCTTGGCGCCAACCCTGACGGCCCAGATGATCGATAATCCAAGCCTGCCCCGTCGCTGCCGATTCGGCTTCCAGCACAAAGCTCCCTGCGCTGCCGGAAACCTGTACTTGATAATCTAGCGTGATCCCGGGACTGAGCGAACAGAGGCTGGTGGCCAACGAACCTTGGGGCTGATCCCCCAAACCGTCACCATCGCCATCTGCCAGCGTAAGCCAAGGGCTGGCCTCACTGGGATCTGCCTGCAGTTGCAACCCATGCAGCGTTTGCACACAGGCCATAAGCTCAAGCTGCATGCCGGTGCTGCGACCCTGCTGCTGTTGAGCGCTATAACGAGGCAGCGCCAAGGCGGTTAGCAACGATACTAAGAACAGCACCAATGCCAGTTCGATAAGGGAAAAACCTCGGCAGCGGGTCAGCAAAATCCGAGGCGGTTGCAGATGTTGGTTAGATAGTGGCGTCTTCATAGCGCCAGCCTGCCAATTCTGGGGCCAGCTCCCAGTAGCCTGAGCCGCTAGCGGTGTACGCCAGGGCTTACCCGGGAGCTAAGCAAAGGCAGGCGAAAGAAAGAAAGGCGCTTCGGGCCCGGCGCATTAGCGAGTCAGCAGGATTTTGCCCACGGTGTCGTTACCGGCCATCAAGGCATGCGCGTCCGCAGTTTGCTCCATGGGGAAGCGGGCTTCTATCACCGGCTTAATTTGACCGGCTTCAATACGTGGCCAAACATCCCGACGCAGGCCATCCATGACTTGGGCTTTTTCGCCGACCGGTCTGGCCCGCAGGGTGGATCCAATGACCCGGGCGCGTTTCACCATCAGCAGGCCCAGATTTACGTCGGTTTGCGCGCCGCTCATCATGCCGATAAGCACTAGGCGACCGCCCAAACCCAGCGCGGTCAGATTGTCCATCAGGTACTGGCCGCCCACTGGATCCAGAATCACATCAACACCTGCCGCGGACTCAGCTTCCAACCAGGCTTGCACTGCGGGCAAAAAGGGACCGTCGTGCCGAATTGCACCGGCAGCTGCGCCCAGTTCAATACACTGATCCAGCTTGGTCTGATTACCCACGGTGACGAAGCTCGGATTGCTGCTGTGCTTAAGCATTTGCAGGGCTGCTGTGCCTACGCCACTGGCGCCGGCATGCACAATCACCCGCTCCGCTGGTGCCAGCGCCGCCTCCATGTACAAATTCAGATAGGCGGTAGCGAATACTTCCGGCAATGCCGCCGCATCTTCGCAACTTAGGCCCTTTGGCACTGGCAGCACCTGACCTGCGGGCACCACTACCTCTTCCGCATAACCACCGCCGGCCAGAAGCGCACAGACCTCATCACCCAAGGCGACACTGGAGACCCCCTCACCTAGTTCAGTAACGGTACCAGAGCATTCCAAGCCCATGATGGGGCTAGCGCCAGGAGGTGGCGGATAGCCGCCGTTGCGCTGCAACAGATCCGCGCGGTTAATGGCCGATGCCACCACTTCGATACGCACCTGACCGGGGCCACAAACCGGACGCTCAAAGTCCGCCCAGATCAGTTCTTCGCCTGCTACCTGTACCGCTTTCATCCTCTGCCTCCTTGATGCCATGGCCTCACCAGGACATACGAATTTTCAATCCTTGATCGTGTAAATACTGTTTTAAGCCACTTACCCGGTAGTCACCGTAGTGGACCATGGAGGCCACCAACGCTGCATCTGCCTTACCTTGGGTTAACACTTGGTGCAGATGCTCCGGCAACCCCGCCCCACCTGATGCAATCACCGGTATGCGCACCGCTTCGGCAATCATCGCTGTGAGTTCAATGTCGTAGCCATCCCGGGTGCCGTCGGCATCGATAGAATTCACCACCAGTTCACCGGCCCCACGGTTTTCGCCCTCTAAAGCCCAAGCTAAGGCATCACGCCCGGTCGGGGTTCGCCCGCCATTAATCACGATCTCAAAACCGCTGGGTTGCTCGGCATTGGCCGCTACCCGGCGAACATCCATAGACAGCACGATGTTCTGATCGCCAACGGCTTCAGAACATTCATTGATCAAATCCGGTCGAGCCACCGCGGCAGAGTTCACGTTGATTTTCTCCGCCCCGGCCAAGCGCAAGTCCGTGGCGTCGGCCACGCTGCGAATACCTCCGCCCACAGATAAGGGTATAAATACCTGACTGGCCACGGACTCCACCACATCCAGCATGATGTTGCGTTTATCGCTGGAGGCTGTGATGTCGTAGAACACCAGCTCGTCTAAGCCGTCTAGGTAATATTCCCGGGCTTTCTCTACCGGATCGCCAATGTTCTGGGTATTCACGAACTTGACGCTTTTGGCCAAATGTCCGTCTCGCACATCCAGACAGGCAACCACGCGCTTACTTAGCATCGGCACCTCCCGCTGGCTGCCATTGACCGTCCCATTTGGCGAAATTTTCAAACAACCTTAACCCCACCCGGCCGCTTTTTTCTGGGTGAAACTGGGTGCCTACGTAATTGTCCTTACCCAGGGCGCAGGCAAAGTCGCCCTCATAGTCGGTGACCGCTAGTACATGCTCTGCTGCGGCAGGCTCGGGGTAGTAACCGTGGACAAAGTAGAATTCATCCCCTGGCTCGATACCCGCCAGCACGGGATGGGGCTGCACCACTCTGACTTCGTTCCAGCCCATGTGGGGAATTTTCAGATCCGGGCGATTGAGTTGAAACCGCCGCACTCGACCGCCGATCAGACCCAGCGTCTGGGTGTCGTTTTCTTCAGAGTGCTCCAGCGATACCTGCATACCTAAACAAATACCCAGCACAGGTGTGCCTTGGGCAATGGCCTGGCGCAGCGCGGGACCCAAGCCTCGAGCCGCCAGGCTGCGCATGGCGCTACCCGCTGCGCCCACGCCGGGAAAAATAATTCGCTCCGCGTGCTGCAGCGCCTCTGGATCCGATGAAAATTCAGCGTCCAGACCCACTTCGGCACAGGCGCGTTTGACGCTGCCGAGGTTTCCGGCGTCATAATCCAGAATCAGTGTCACGATGAATGGGTGTCCTGCTTTGGGGGCGCAGATAGTAGCCGAACCCGCAAAAATTCACTAGATATACACGGCGGCGCTGGAACCATGTGCGTGTCTTTTTCAGTACAAGGCCAACGCCAGCATGAGCGCGCAACCCAGCAAAATCGGCTACTTACTCATCAACCTCGGCACTCCGGATTCCCCGGAGGTCAAAGATGTACGCAAGTACTTAGGCCAGTTTTTAATGGACCCCCAGGTGCTGGATGTGCCTTGGGCGTTGCGGGCCTTAATCGTCAACGCCTTTATTCTGCCCTTTCGCCCCAAGGACAGCGCCGAGGCCTACAGCAAAATTTGGACGCCGGAAGGTTCACCCCTATTAGTGAAAAGTCAGGCTTTGGCCGACAAGCTGCATCAGCGCCTGCAAGCACCGGTAGCCCTAAGCATGCGCTATGGCAGGCCATCCATCGCTGACGGCCTGCAAACCTTGCACGAAAACGGCGTTACTCAGGTGTGCATCGTACCCCTGTATCCCCACTACGCCGATTCCACCATTACCACGTCGGTGAACGCCGCCATGTCAGAACTGCCAGCGGGCATGCAGGGGGATGTTATCGAGCCGTTTTATCAGGCTCCAGAACACACCCGGGCCTGGGGCGAGAACATACGCGCCCACCTACCCGAGCAATGGGATCATCTGCTATTTAGCTACCACGGACTGCCCGAACGACATCTGACCAAGGCCGACCCCACTAACCAACACTGCTTAAAACGAGAAAACTGCTGTGAGGTGGATTCGGTGGCTCACAAGACCTGCTACCGGCACCAGGTCTTTGTCACATCCAAAGAAATCGCCAGCTACTTAGCTATTCCAGCCGACCGGTACAGTGTCAGTTTTCAATCCCGGCTGGGACGCATTCCCTGGCTGACCCCGTATACCGATCAGGTACTAGAACAAATGCCGGCTCGCGGTATCAAGCATGTAGCAGTCGCCTGCCCAGCCTTTGTGGTAGACAACCTTGAAACCCTGGAAGAAATGGGCATGCAGGGTGAAGAGACGTTTATGGCGGCAGGGGGCGAGTCCTTTACCCTGATCCCCTGCATCAATGACGACGATGTTTGGGTGGATGGCCTAGCGGCCTTGTGCCTGCAACAAGCCGAAGCACTAACTGCCGCCTAACCGCTGCCCGAGAGCCGCTGCCGAAACTCGGATCAGTCCTTAAGCGCCGCGGTGAATTCCGACACCTCTCGGTAAAAGGTTCTCACCAAGGGTTGGGCGAACATGGACTTACGAGCCACAAACCGCACCGGGCGTGCTAGATCGTTTGCCGGCAACCGCACCAACTTACTGTCGGCAATCCCCAAGGTCTTGGCCACCCCGGTAGGCACCAAGCCGTGACCAAAGTCTGAAAGCGCCATTTGCGCCACGGCAAAAAAAGACTCCAGAGACGTGGTGCGGTGCAAATTCAACCGCTGCATGTTCTCTTCAATGGAGCCCCAAGCGCCAGACCGGGACTCAATGGTCATCACATCCAAGGCGTCGCCACTGCGGTAGCGGATCTTCTTTAGCCCTGAGGGAATAATCACCATGGGTTCTTGGCGGATCACTTCAGAGACCAAATCGGTGTCTGCATCTGGACTACCGGTGCAAATACCCACCATGTATTCCCCAGAGCGCAAACGATCCAGCACTACGGGAGAGCGCTGGGCGTGAAATTCAAATTCCACGCCGGGCATGTGATCGCGAACCTGAGAAAACAGGGTCGAGCCCCAGCTGGCCAAGATAGCCTCAGACACCCCGAGGATAATCTTGCCCTTACGCAGAGCATTGTCTTCAAGAAATACGCTACGCAGCTCGGACAGCAGGGGCGTAACCCGTTCTACCAGACGGGTGCCGTGGTGGGTCAGCACCACCCGACGGCCATGCCGCTCAATCAGATCCCGGTCGTAATACCGTTCCAGGGCCGCGATACGCTTAGACACCGCCGACTGAGAGATACGCAGGGCCGTGCTGGCCTCCATCATCGTCCCGGCCTTGGATAAGGCGATCAGCGTTTCAAGATTTTCGATCATAACGACCCTGCTGCAGTCCAAGATGCTGTGCACACCCCGGGCTCTTTTGTTTCGAATAGAGCATAAATCATATTCTATTCGATCCCTTTATTCATATATCCCACCAGCCTATTCTGGCGTCATGATAACCCCTACCCTGATTTGGGCGCTGGTAACCATCAGCGCCTTTGCCACCAGCGTTCTTTCCGGCATTGTCGGTATGGCCGGTGGCATGGTGTTGCTGGTGATCTTGATCAGCCTTTTGCCGGTCAGCAGCGCCATGGTGTTGCACGCGGCGACTCAATTCACCGCCAACGGTTCTCGTGCCCTGCTGTTGCGCAAACACATCCTGTGGGCATTACTGCCCTTGTACTTGGCTGGGGCCCTACTGGCCATCGGCTTAGCGACTTATATGGTCTTGATACCGGAACCTGCTTGGGTATTGCTGCTAATCGGGGCGTTTGCCTGGGCAGGCCAGTGGAGTCAATCCTTGGGCGGGCTGAACATCACCAAACCCGTCACCACTCTTGTTTGTGGCTTTTCCGTGACCTTCGCCCAACTCATCGCCGGAGCCGCAGGCCCTCTGCTGGATCTGTTTTACTTAAACAGCGCCTTGGATAGGCAAGCAGTGGTCGCCAACAAGGCCCTAACCCAGACCCTAGGTCACTGCTTGCGCATGGCCTATTACGGCGTATTAATCAACGTCAACAGCGAGTTGGTTTGGTGGATTTTTCCATTGGTCATTGTTGCGGCCATCACAGGCACCCAAACCGGCGTGAAAATCCTTGCGCGTTGGCATGACGTGGGTTTTCAGCGCATTAGCCGCCAGATCATCCTCATCATCGCCACCGGCTGCATTCTGCGAGGCGTTTACTTGTTGTTGCCGACCGAGCTGTTCTGACTCCACTTTTTCGTCGGATTTCTCCCATCATTGGCTGGAAATGCGATGTAGCACACACCGGCTGCGTAGCCCCCTTTGCTGAAATTTCTGAAGATTACCGGGCCTGAGGAGAGCCGGGTTCACAGCCACCACCCTTACGGCAACCCAGTTCGACCACCAATATCCAGCAAAGGATTCGCAGTTATGACACACATCAAACCTTCAACGGTTCTTGTCGGAGCGGTTACGGCACTGATCGTCGGTGGAATCATTATCGCCGTAGGTCTGTTTTTCCTGCACTCAGCATTGAACTAAGCGGGCAGCCCCCATTCATCGTTAACACCATCAAACGGGCAGAAAATCTATGGGCAACGCAAACATCTTAACGGCGCTAGAAGCTAACGCAGAAAGCAATCGGGTTTGGGACGTGGCCAGCCGGATCAGCCAGCAACAGCGAGGTGACAAAAGCGAAAACAGCGTTATCAATGTCGTCAAACCCGCTACCACGGTTTATTCGGGGCTGGATTTTGCCCCGCTGGCGGATTACGGCGCCCAATGGAAACGGCAACAGCTTGAGGCTAATGCCCAGTTTTTGCAGGAACTCACCGGCTTAGACAGCAGCCATATCATCGTGGTGGAGGGTTATCCGGCTGACGAGATCTCTAAGGCCACACAAACTCACCAGTCTGACCTGTTAGTGATTGGCGCGCACAATCGCCGGGGGCTCAAGCGTTTACTGGGATCCACAACCCACGCGGTTCTCAATCACACCCAATGCGATGTACTGGCCGTGCACCCAGATGGAACATCCCAGGCCTACAATACGGTGGTTATTGCCGTTGAAACCGGCGATTTATTGGAATCCGTGTTGGCCCGGGCCAGCCAATTCACCCAAGGCGCCACGGTTAACATTGTCTCGGTGATTGCTCCGCTGACCCAAATTTTTCCTGCACCGGAAGCGGCAGCTGGCATGAGCTGGTCCTTCGCTGAACTCACCGAAGAAATCAAACAGCAAACGCAAACCAAAATCACAGAAGCCGCTGAGGCCGCAGGGTTCAATGCCCAGACCGTGAGCCTTCATGTAGGTGAACCCAGAGATGAGATCATCGCAGCAGCCAAGGGCTGTGATGCGGACCTAATCGTCATGGGCAGTCACAACCGAGGGGCATTGAATCGCATGATGTTGGGCTCTACTGCCCGGGGAGTGCTCAACCACACCCCCTGTGACGTGTTGATCTGCCGGGGTTAATGCCCCGGCATCTTGTCGTTGCTCGGGGTTTAAACCGGGGCCACCACAAACAGCAAGTCACCCACATTGACCTGCTGGCCATTGCTCATATTGACTCGCGTCACCCGATATCGGCGTGAAGGATCGTAAATATCGCCGTCGACATTAAACTCTTTCAATGCCAGTGGATTAAAGATCTTCATGGCTTCGAGCTGACACAGCGTGTGATCCAAATCGATCACGTCCCCCACACTGACATACTCGGGCTCTGACGGTGAAGGCGTGCTGTAGAAAATCGCCGTCGCCGGGGCCAACACCTTGAGCTCGTCGGTACCATCAATCTGCACGCTCTCCACATCAATGGAATCGCCCGCGCCGCCACTGGCATCGATTTCTTCAATCAACTTGTCGATATCCGTGCGCTGCAGCAGTTGTGGCAGATAGTCCGTATCGTATTCGCCCTTGCGGAACACTTCGTCGGCCAGCACTAAGCGCAGCAGCGGGATGTTGGTGCAAATACCGTTAATGGTGACTTTATTCAGATAGGCAATCAGCTTGTCTGCCGCCGCATCTCGGTTTTCGGCGTGCACAATAATCTGCGCAACCATGCTGTCGTAATAGGGCGAAATGAACTTGCCTGGGCCGACAGTGGTGATGATTTCGACACCCTCTTCTTCCGGGAATTCACACTCGCGCACTTCGCCGGGATGAGGCCGGAACACCAGGGAGCCATCACCCTGCTGCAAAATACGCTCGGCATTGACGCGAGCCTCAATGGCATAACCATCTGACTTAACCTTGAGC